>NZ_JBEWYL010000004.1:0-101403 GCF_041477405.1 Candidatus Rickettsia barbarica
AAAAATAATAAAAAAATGTTAAAAACTAGCATTTTTACTGGATTGCTTTGTCAAAACTTACAGTTTTTCCTCGCAATAACGACTCAGTATCCACACAACAATGCCAAGTGGGAATGACATAGAACAAGGTCCAGTTTTTAGCTAGGATGACATCAAAGTCTTTTTAAAAACTATCCGATACTTTAGGTAAAATCGAATAATGCAAGTTACACACAAAATACTAAAAATCCCCTCAAAAGGATATAGAAAAATCTTGAGTCTCTTAAATGAAAAAGGACAAGCAAGGCTTATAGGCGGCTGCGTACGTGATGCGTTACTAGATCTCTTGCATAACAAAACTAATAAAGAGGAATTTGAAGGAGACACGGAACGCAGAATCGCAATGTATATAAACGTACGTGAGGATTCGAGTACCGGATCGACGTACAAATTACCTTTAGAAGCAAGTTATCCAAGAGATCTACTTGAGAAAGGTAGCTGCGATATAGATATAGCTACTAATTTGACACCTAGTGAAGTAACAAATATTTTATTTGGAGCTAAAATAAAAACTATTCCGACCGGTTTAAAATTCGGCACGATTACAGCTACTTTAAATAATGAAAAATTTGAGATCACGACTCTTAGGAAAGATATTGAATGTAATGGCAGACATGCCAAAGTAATATTCACCAACGATTTTGCCGAAGATGCCGCAAGACGAGATTTTACTATTAATGCTTTAAGCTATTGTCCCTTTAAGAACGAGATATATGATTATTTTGAAGGGTTTAAGGATTTGCAGCAGGAAAAGGTTGTATTTATAGGGGAAGCTCTAGATAGAATTAAAGAAGATTATTTGCGAATTCTACGCTTTTTTCGGTTTTCTAGCTATTATGCGAATCAGCTTGATGATGGCAACTTTAAAGCATGTAAAGCTTTAAAAGACGGCTTAAAAACTTTATCACGAGAGCGAATTAAAAGCGAAATGGATAAAATTATTGTTTCAAAAAGAGCAGCACAAATTTTAAAAGCTATGTTTGAAATAGGAATATTAGAACTAATATTCTCTATCCAAAATTATGAAATAAAATTTTTTGAGCAGGCAAATGATTTTAAATTAGAATTAGTTACTCGATATGCACTCTTATTATATTGTCAAAAAGATTTAAATTTAAAGGTCTTTCTAGATTGGAAATTCTCAAAACATGAAGCAATGCAAATATTATCAATAACGAACTTTCTGAATGACGCTAAATTTAACATGAAAAAAATTTGGTTTGAAAAAAAGAATTATAAGGAATATTTATTAGCAGCTAGAATAATCGGTAAATTAAATCATTCACAAGTAAAAGAATTTATTCTTAAATATGATGCGTTATTACGTCCTAAATTCCAAGTAAACGGTAATGATTTGTTAAATATGAATATAGAAAAAAAAAAAATAGGAGCAAAACTAGAATATCTAAAAAATTTTTGGATAGAGCAGGATTTTAAACCTAGTAAATTAGAGTTGTTGGCGAAATTATGAGAGCTAGTATGTCAAACCGTCATTGCGAAGAAAAATTGAAAATTTTGACGAAGCAATCTCGTGCCAAAATCCTGAGATTTCCACGCTCCTTTCAGTCGCTAGTAATGACGATTTGGTATCAACGCAAGCAAGCCTTCACAGAGATGACATACCTAGCATTACTATTCCTTACATTCTTCAGCCTTACTAGCTATGCTAAGCCTAAGATAGTTGTAAGTATTACGCCAATCGGCAGTATTGTTTCGATGCTTGTTAAGGATAAAGCGGATATCGAGAGCTTAGCTATTAGTAGTGACTGTCCACATCATTATAATTTAAAACCTAGTGATTTAGTAAAAGTCAAAAATTCTGATATAGCAATTTATATTAATGAACAATTTGACGGTTTTGCCAAGAAATTAATTGATAATCATAGCAAAAACATTATAAAAATCAGTGATATTAAATCTTTAACCACTATAAAAGATAATTGGCATATTTGGCTTGATCTTAATAATGCTGTGATTTTACTACAGGAATTTGCACAAATATTTAGTGAAAAATTTCCTGAGCTACAAGAAGATATTAATAATAACCTTTCAACAGCACTTAAAGAATTAAATAAGCTACAAGAGATTAAACATAATGAGCTTGCAACGATAAAAGACGTAATTTTATTAAGTGACAGTAGCGAGTATTTTTTTCTTAATACTAATATTAAAACTGCAAAATTATATAGCGAAAGTCAAAAAAGCCTCCGATATATAAGCAAGCTAGAAGATTTAATTAAAGAGTCTAATAACAAATATCTTGTTTTAAGTAATGAACAAAATTCACGATTATACGACAAATTAAACGCTAAAATAATAATATTAAATAGTGAAAACTGGAATGTGCAGAATATAGGTTCCAACACTTTTCAGAATCAATATTTACAAATGATTTATCAAGTTAAAAAATGCATACACTAAATAGCGAAGAAGAGACAAAGAAGCTTGCAAAGCTTTTAGCACAAAGCTTAAAACCAAATGATATAGTTTTACTTAACGGTGACCTTGGAGCAGGTAAAACATTTTTTTGTCGTGAAATTATTAAATATTTTTGCGGTGAAAATACAAGCATTATAAGCCCTACCTTTAACTTACTGCAAACTTATAAAGCATCTAACTTCACTATATATCACTATGACCTGTATCGTCTTAAATCACCTGAAGAAATTTATGAACTTGGATTTGAAGAGGCATTAAACGACAATTTAATTTTAATAGAATGGTCTGAAATTATTAAGCATTTACTTACTCCGCCTTTAATCGAAGTAAATCTAGAAGTATTAGATAATAATAAACGTTTATGTAGTATAATAACAAATCATAAAGAAAATTCACAAGAATCTTCCCTTATTGATTTTTTACAAGATTCTCCGCTATTCGATACAAAACTTGATATTCAAAGAGATAAAAGCCCTACTAGAAAAGTTAAGTTATAATTATGAACTATTTAATTTTTCTTTTAACTAATTTATAAACTTTTCCATCATTTCTTTTTCCTATAAGAAAGATATTTAATATCTTATTTAAAAAATCCTTACTCTCTTCCTCTCATAAAAAACCACTTTTACTCACATTTTTTGCTTGCATTGCCCAATTACATATTTTCAAGCTGATTAATTTTCTCATATTCTTCATGTGATATCAGAACAACTATGAGCTTACCGTATTATTAATATCTAACTAATCAATTGTCATGTAATAAAAACGCCTTTTCAATAGAAAGTAATTTTAATTCCGGTAACATCGGCATAATTAAATCTATTCCGGCTTTTTCGTTACTATTACCGTGTACCAATATAAAAGAACCATTTTGAACTTTTTCGCCTTTAGCAAGCCATGCATTACTCCCAAGCGGAATAACTCCCAAATCTTTTAATTTTTCTATTAATGTTTGATCGGAAACTAATCCAGGAAAACGAAAGAAAGGTGACGGAGCAATATTATAACTTACTAATATTTTCCCTGCTTCTAATACTTCATTTTCAAAATCATCTTTATTGGAAAGAAGGAAATTATCTTCAAGAGGTTTATCTTTAAAATAAGGACGACTAAATGAATGATTAACCCATGTTATTTGTAAATAACCGTTTTCTTGTTGTTTTAATAACCATAAAAATTCTTCTGTATGCTTATTAATCCATAATCCTGAAACACATATAGCAATCGGAATAGGTTTATTTAGTTTGATCGATAATTCTACGAACTTTTTAAAAAAATCTTCTTCAAAGCTTTTGGAAGAAGGACACATGTCAATTGTCAAGAACTGTCCTTTTACTTTATACATGCTACTCGTAGCACCGTAATTTTGTTGTATATAAGGTGTAGAGCTAGAGCTATATTTATTTAAAACTTTAATATACGGAGTTTTACTTAATTTTTTTAGAAGATTTTCTTTTTCTATTTTATTCGTAGGTAAAATTACCAGCTCTTGTAGGGCTATTTCAGTTTTAAAAGAATTCGGATCTACTAAAACGAAATATGATTTTTCATTATTTAAATAAGAACGAATAGCAATTCTTATTTTTTTATTTTCAGCAATTACAGGCAAAAATACCGGTTTATAATCAGTTATAATTACTGCTTTTTCACTTGCATAGCTTAAACTAAAAAACAATATTACAAAAATAAAACTTAAAATTCTTTTAATTTATTCGCCATAACGCTCGTATAAAATTCCGCAATTTTCTCTTTTACAGCTAGAGGATCGTTCATTAAATTAACAGCTTCTACCATGAACGGTAATCATCTAAACACCTGAGCTTTCAGCAATTTTGGCTAAAGTCGGAGCGTTTTTCGTATTATCATCCCAACCCATACGCATTTTAACAGTTACCGGCAGCTTAACTGCTTCAACGGTAGCTTCAAAAATTTTAGCTGCCAACTGCTCATCCCTCATTAGAACCAAGCCTGAATAACCGCCTACTACTTTTTTCGCCGGACAGCCAAAATTAAGATCGATAATTTTTGCTCCCATACCCCCCCCTCGCTTCTGCTATCACATTCGGCTCACAGCCTACTGCTAGCTGTACGCAAGCACTTGTTACATCATCACGCATAATGGCACTTTTTTTTAGTAACTGCCTAGATTCCACAATCATTGCTCTACTTGCTACCATTTCAGAAACTACAAGCCCTGCACCAAATCTTTTCACTAATCTTCTAAATTCCAAATCCGTAACACCTGACATTGGAGTTAAATATTTGAAGAAAGCTCAATATTGCCGATTTTGATTATAAAAACCGTTATAAAAATAAACACTCATGATATCATAATTAAGTATTTTTGTCTAATATTACTAAATTAAGAATAGACAAAAGCCGATTAATCTATTATAAGCTTAAGTTATATTTCCTTACACCCTAATAAATGAAAGAATAGTATAGACGAAGATCAACTTGGAAAAGAGCAAGGAGTCTGTAAGCCGAGGAGCGGAGCGTATACTAATACATGAGTATTCGAGGACTTACAAAGACGACGAAGTCAAATTTTCAAGTTCATCGAGTATATACGGCCACGTAGCTCAGTCGGTAGAGCAAAGGACTGAAAATCCTTGTGTCGTTGGTTCAATTCCAACCGTGGCCACCACTATTCCTTACTTTAAATCCCGTTATTTTATATCTTCACTTAAATTTCTATTGCATCTGTAAACTTATTTTTGTAATTTTAATTAACTTTAGGTTAATAAGGATAAATTATATTGATAAGATTTGTACTAAAATAGCTACAATATATTAATTTAATTCTTCTTAATAAAACGTAAATTAATATTTGTGACTTTTTATCTATTTTTTTCCTAGATCTTACAATCAAGTAGACGTTGTTGCGTGGATCGGTTTTTCCGTCATTGTGAAGAATTTGCATAGCAATTGACGAAGCAATCTCAGGAGTTTGTTATTATTTCATAAGACTGCCACGCAGCCTACGGCTGCTCGCAATGACAACATCATTCTTTACTTAGCAATACCTTTTATTCCACCTGTAAATTTTGTTGCATAATAAAACTATCACTTATATACTGTCGCTAATGATTAATTTGCTTAAAGTTATATGGTAAGTAGTAATTTTTATAAAAATCTAGGGCCACGAAAACTAACAGCAATTATAGATTTTTTACACGATATTATAGCACCTCCTAAGATTCATGAAGATATAGCTATTCATGATATTAAAATTTTGCAGGAAGCATCACCAAATGATATTAGCTTTTTAAGCAATCCTAAATACTCCGAATTTTTAAAAACTACCAAAGCTGCTGCTTGTATAGTGCCGAAAAATTTTACGGGAGAAGCAAATCCAAATACTGTTTTATTACACGCCCAGGACCCATATTTTGCTTACGGCAAATTAATAGATTTTTTTTATGCTCCTATTAAATCATACCCTGCTAAAATAATGAAATCCGCTATTGTTGCAGATTCGGCGACTATCGGAAAAAATTGTTATATAGGTCACAATGTAGTTATTGAAGACGATGTTATTATAGGTGATAATAGTATTATAGAAGCTGGAAGTTTTATAGGTAGAGGAGTAAATATCGGCAGAAACGCTAGAATAGAACAACATGTTTCAATAAATTATGCAATTATAGGCGACGACGTCGTAATACTTGCAGGTGCAAAAATTGGACAGGACGGGTTTGGATTTTCTACCGAAAAAGGTGTACATCACAAAATATTTCATATAGGAATAGTTAAAATCGGCAATAATGTTGAAATTGGTGCAAACACTACTATTGATAGAGGATCACTTCAAGATACAATTATAAAAGATTTATGCCGCATAGATAATTTAGTACAAATAGGGCATGGCGTCAAAATAGGTAAAGGCTCTATTATCGTAGCACAAACAGGTATAGCAGGAAGTAGCACGATCGGTAAATATTGTACTCTTGGAGGGCAAGTAGGAATCGCCGGACATCTAAATATAGGCGACAGGGCACAGGTAGCGGCACAAAGCGGTGTAGCACAAAATATAGAAGCAGGTAAAATTGTCGGCGGCAGCCCTGCAATTCCTATTATGGATTGGCATAGACAATCTATTATTATGAAACAATTACTAAAGACCTCTAATAGCAAATTAAAAAAGTAGCTTGCTATTGAAAAGAGCTTTGTTGTTGCATGAATACCTGAGTCGTCATTGTGAGCAGCCATAGGCTACGGTGACAATCCAAAAAAATTAGCAAAAAGTGCTGATTCTAGTACTTTTTACTAGATTGCTTCGTCAATTATTTCATAATTTCCTCGCAATGACGGAAAATTTACATTAAAGAAGAGCTCTAAATAAATGATCATAGATATTACCGAAATCATGGATTGGATACCTCATCGCTATCCATTTTTATTAGTAGATAGAGTACTTAAAATCGATCCTAACAAATCAATAACAGGTATTAAAAACGTTACTGTTAACGAACCGCAATTTACAGGACATTTTCCGGCAAGACCTGTTATGCCCGGTGTTCTAATGGTTGAGGCTATGGCACAATTAGCTGCTGTATTAGTTGCTAAATCTTTAGGTTCTACTAAGAATAAAGAAGTGTTTTTAATGACTATCGAAAATGCAAAATTTCGTAGAATTGTTCAGCCGGGGGATACTATGTATATCCACGCTGTTATTGATCAGCAAAGAGCTAACGTATGGAAATTTTCAAGTACGGTTACGGTCGAAGGTGAAATAGCTGCAGAAAGTAAGTTTACCGCAATGATTAAAGATAAAACATAGGGACATAGTGTCAAATTCTAATATCCATACTACAGCTGTAATTGCAGAAGGTGCAAAGCTTGGTAAAAACGTAAAAATCGGACCGTATTGTATTATAGGTCCTGAAGTTGTGCTTCATGACAATGTCGAGCTAAAATCCCATGTAGTAATTGAAGGGATTACCGAAATCGGCGAAAATACTGTAATCTATCCTTTTTCATCAATAGGTCAACCTCCACAAATCTTAAAATATGCTAATGAGCAATCAAACACGATAATTGGCTCTAATAATACTATTAGAGAATATGTTACGGTACAAGCAGGAAGCCAAGGAGGCGGAATGATGACAAGAGTAGGAAATAATAATTTATTTATGGTCGGCGTCCATATAGGTCATGATTGTAAAATCGGTAATAATGTAGTATTTGCTAATTATGTAAGCCTAGCAGGTCATATTGGGGTAGGTGATTACGCAATAATCGGCGGACTGTCTGCCGTACATCAATATGCTAGAATCGGTGAATATTCGATGATCGGCGGGTTATCGCCGGTCGGAGCAGATGTAATACCGTTTGGGCTTGTAAGTAGCAAACGTGCGGTGCTTGAGGGCTTAAATCTAATCGGTATGAATAGAAAAGGGTTTGATAAAGTAAAGTCTTTAAGTGCTTTAAAAGCTATCGAAGAAATCTTCTCAGGTGAAGGTAATTTTGCTGAGCGTATAAAACAAGTTGCTGAGAAATATAACAATAATTCTATAGTAATACAAATTATCGATTTTCTTAATCAAGATAGTAGTAGAGCATTTTGTCGTTTTGAGAAGTAAATTTATTTAACTAGCGATATGTAACACTTTGTGTTACAATTAAATATTATAAGGAGGATAAAAATGACAAAAAGTATTACGACTAGTATACGCTTAGAAATAAATTTAAGTAAAAAACTTGAAAAAGCAACTTATGATTTACACCGTGAAAAAAGCTGGATAATTAGTAAAGCAATACATATATATCTTAAACAACTAGAAAATTCAGACCTAGCCAAAGAAGCTAAACGTCAATCCTTATTAGCTAGTAAAGAAAACAATCCTGATGCCAACTTATGGTTAAAACACAATGAAGAAAGTTGGTTAGATGAATGGAAATAATAGAAATTAAAAAAAGATATATTGTTGCTTGGTGTAATATCTGGAGATTATGGTAAACCCCGCCCCGCTGTTGTTGTTCAATCTAATTTATATAAAAATCATCCCAGTATAAAACAGTTTGCCTTCACAACGGGTTTAATAGATGCCCCACAACTTTTCACCTGTTATTAACTCCTACAGAGCTAAATGGTTTTAATTTAGAATCTCATATTATGGTTGATGAAATTAAGTGCTATAAGAAGTGATAAAATTCAAAAAAATTGGTGAATTCTCACCTGAACAACTAGAAGAGTTAATTGAAGCTATTATATTAAATTATGGATGAATTAGCCACTAATTTTCTCATTTTTTCTTGCAAAGAGTTTTGGCGTAAACGAGTTTTCAAGCTCTTAAAATCAACTATTTCTGCATTTTGATTTTGCTGGCTACATGCAAAAATATATTTCTGCTCTCCTTTAACTTTTTGAATACATTGTCCGCAAATTCCTTTCATCATACATTGCATCGATGAATTAACGCTAACTATTATTTTTGTATTTTCACTGAATATTCCATTTTTTAGACTTTGCAATTCTTCTATTATTTCAGGAGAAGCATTAATTATTACTATATCCACTGAAACTAATTTACGGATTTTTATATCAGGATAGGTAACAAATATAACTTCATTATTATTTTCTTTTAGAACTTTTAATAAGCCTATATTACCGACTTCGAAATCAACAATAACTATTTTTTTATTTTGAGGTATTTCTAGCGGCGAACCTGTCGGTCCCATTAAAACTACTTTCTCATTTTCGGATAATGTTTTACATAAGCTAGTAGATTTACCGACTTCAAAAACTATAAAGTTAATTAAGCCTTTTTCTACATCAATATCGATAGGGCTTAAGGCTACAGGCTCTATTAACTTAGCAGCATCTTCAGAATAATTTTGTAAGCGAAAAAACTGTCCGAACTTAAAATTTTTAGCAGCAAGCGGCGAATGAATTATCAACTCAAAAGTTTTATCATCTAAAATATTTATTTTATTAACCCTAGAAGTCAGCAAATAATCAAGCTGCGTACAAAAATCTTTATAACTACCTTTAAAGCTAGGATTATTATTTATAAGCTTTTTGTTAATAGCGTCGTACCCTTCTTTGGTACTAGCAAGAGCCTTCACTACACTACCCGAATATTTAGGATTACAATCACCGAAATAGCTATATTTATCCTCATTGAATTGAGTGTTATTTTCTATACCGATTGCCATAATCACGGTTTTGGTTTTAATGTCATTGCGAGGAAATGCGTAGCATTGACGCGGCAATCTTGTTAAGCCAAACTCCTGAGATTGCCATGCAGTCTTCGACTGCTCGCAATGACGGTTTCGATTCTCAAACTCCACAGATTCCACATGACCGTATTTATCAACATTAATCCTTAAAGGTTGCATATTTTCCTTAAAATCAACACCGAGTGCTAATGTATATATTAACTCCTCGTGATTTAATTTATATGCCGGCGAATCTTGCAATCTTCCACGATAGTAAACAGTAGCACCCCCAAGCTTATTAAAAACCTTTCTTAATTCTTCATTATTCTTAGCTTCTTTAAACAATTTTGCATGAGCAATAAATTCTTCAGCTATTTCTTTATCTTCCTCCGCTAAATCTTTTTCTATATAATCTTCGGCAAATTCCTCTACTTGTTTTTTATAGTAATATAAACTTTCCGTTGCTGCGTCTAAGGAAGTAAGACCGCCGCCTATTACCGCAATCGGCATCCTAATTACCATATTAGTACTAGAATTTTTCAAAAATGCCCCTCCGTTTTGCAAAGTCATTAAGAAATCAGAAGCCGTTTTTACGCCCTTAGCTTCAAAATTTTCTATATCCAAAACTTTCGGCTGACCTGCTCCAATGCAAAAAGCTATATAGTCAAAACCCAAATCGAAAGCTTGTTCTTTCGTTATATTAAAATCTAAAGCTACTCCGTCATAATATTTGAAATTATTATTTCTCTCTAATATTAGCCGCAATATATCGAGATTGTTTTTATCCCACCGAACGGTAATCCCATATTCCGCTACCCCTCCAAATCCTCTTGGCATTCTTTCCGATAACAAATTTTTATATTCATGCCAAAATTTTATAGGCTTATGAACGTCAAAAGGCAGTAGAGTAATTCTTAAACCGTCAATAGCCACAACATTATGACCTGACCGTAATAAATAATAGCTAAGACTAAAACCTGCAGGACCAAGACCGGTAACTAAAATATTATAATTAGTAGGTTCTTTCGGAAGCGGTGCATAAATATTAAGCGGATTCCAACGAGTAAGCAGTAAATATATCTCTAAGCCGTAAGGTAATTTAAGTGTTTCTTCTAAAATATTTGATTCTATTAATGGGATATTTACCGGATCTTGCTTTTGGTAAATACAAGCTTTTGAGCAATCATTACAAATTCTATGACCTGTTGCTGCAACCATCGGATTATCAATAACGATAATAGCAAGAGCACTTAGGTTAAAACCTTGTGCCTTAACATAGTTCATTTCAGAAATTTTTTGTTTTAACGGGCAGCCTTGTTTTAAATTCGTTATTGCGAGCGACTGCAAGGAGCGTGACAATCTCGTCAAATCTCCTGAGATTGCCACGTCGCTTCGCTCCTCGCAATGACGATTCTGAGGTTGCAGTAATCCCTTAGAACAGCTATCCTTATCTTGCTTATGGCAATAAATACAATAATGAGAATGGTTTAAAGCTTCATCTAGATTTAAAAAAGAATCTGTATAGTCAAAATCTACTCTCTCATTTTTTTGATATTTTAATATTTTTTTATCGTCTATTAGATTTTCTTTATCTAGTTTTTGTGGGAGGTTGAATAGGATGTTATCCTGTGGCTTGATACCCTCACACAAATAAACCCTATATGCAGCATACCTAGCTGCTATGTCTAATTCTTCTGCAAAACTTTCTTCTGCCTGTTGCCATATAATTATTTGTTTGGCAAATTCTCTAGAAGTAAAATTCGCACCTATTAAATCAGTTAATTTTAAATACACATCTTCAAAATCAATATCTTTTATTTTTTCCGGTGGATATTTTTTTACGGCAACACGTTGAACAAATTTTCTTTTACATTCATAAATAATATCAAAATCTTTATGTTTTAACCTTGATATCGTTATTTCTTTTGAAATACAAAATAACTCTGCTAAAAAATCGTCTAAATGAGGGGAAATTTTTAGCAAAAATTCGGAATAATCTTTTGGAATAATGGAGAGAGGAGTCGATCTAAATAACATTAAATCTTTATGCAAAGATCTATCAGCTTTAAAGAGATAATCTAAAAATATTTGATCTAATTTTTTAAGTCCGGTTAAATCTAATTCATTAAAATCTAGATTAAAACCAAGTTTCATAAATAATAAATAACTCTTTTAGAAAATTGTCTATAAATTAAATAACTGATACAAACAGTAATAAATGCAACTATAATAGACTTAACTATCAGCATCATATCCGGTAATGTTCCGTCAATCACCAACGCTTGTACGGGTCTTATAACTAAAAAGAACGGATTAAATTCAAAATATATCTTTTTAGACTCCGGAATTAGCGAATATGGATAAACTATCGGTATACTCCAATAAATAACTCCAAGAATAACACTCAACATTTGCGGAATATCTCGAATATACGGCGTTAAAAATGCTACTGCGATAGAACCGCTAATCACACATATTATTAAGGGCAAAATTAATATCGGCATAAATATTATTTGCCAAGAAAATTTTTCTGGAAATAATAAAATAAAAGCAAAATACATTGCCGAAAATGAGCAAATTAAAGTATATAATTGCCCTAAACTATCCGCAACAGGAAAAAAAGTCTTAGAAATTCTAACTTTTTTTATTATTTGATCACGTGTAACTAAAGAACTTGAACAAATCGTTAAGCTGCTTACTATAAAACTCCACAAAGGAATACCGCCGACTAAGTTCATTACCATAAATTCTCTCGGCTGTCTTAATAAAAAACCGAAAAAATATGAAATTACCATTATGTGAATAAAAGGCTGAATTAAACTCCATAAAGAACCTAAAAAAGAATCTTTATTTTGCCTAATTATAGAAGCTTTAACTAGTAATGCTATTGCTCGCCAGTATTTTTTAGAAAAAAAATACTTTATCATTTATGAATTTCCTTGTTGTTGGTTATAGATTTTAAACATTTCCGATGGTGTACCATCACCTATAATATTGCCGTCTTTTAATAAAATACATCTATTGCAATTATCTTTTATAATTTCTTCTTGATGGCTTACTATTATTGAAATAGGAGTATTTTTAAATTTATTCTTCATTAAACCAAGAGATTTTTCTATAAAATAGCTATCGCCTGCCGCAAAAACTTCATCAAGTAATAGAATCTGCGGATTTTGAAATATCGATACAGAAAAAGCAAGACGTGATAACATACCGGAGCTATAAATTTTTATCGGTAAATCAATTTTACTACCAAGTTCTGAAAAATCTATAATTTCTTTTTCAATTTTTTTGCTATATTTATCCAGCATATTATTATATAGCATTAACATTTTTATATTTTCACGACCAGTTTGCTCAGACTCAAAACCAACTCCCATATCTATAATTGCCGCAATATCTCCATGAACTTTGACTGTACCGGATTTTAACGGATATATTCCGGCGATTAACTTTAGAAACGAACTTTTTCCCGAACCGTTACTCCCTATAAAAGCTATTTTTTCTCCCTCATAACAAGAAAAATTAATATTGTTTAATATAGGTATATTTGGAGAAAGAGAGACTCCTTTTTTCAAGAAGAAATGCTTTAAACCTTGAGCTCTTTTATGAGTATCAATACCTTCAACATAACCATTAGTTATCTCTATAAATACTTTTGGATAGCTAAGTGACATAAAATAAATATTAAATAGATTTATTAATCCAATCTAAAAGAGAATTTTTTTGTTGCAAACCTATTTTAGTATTTTTTTGTTCACCATTTTTAAATAACATTATCGTTGGAATACTACGAATACCGTATTCTGAAGGAGTGTTAGGATTTTCATCAATATCCATTTTAAGTACTTTTACTTTGCCTTGTAATTCTTTACTGATTTCATCTATTATCGGTGTTAACATTTTACACGGTCCGCACCATTCTGCCCAAAAATCAACCAGTACAGGTAAATCCGATTCTAATACTTCCTTTTTAAAAGAGCTATCCATTACGTTATTTGCCATAAATTCCTCTATGTTTTTGTAGCATTGTCCATATGGCTTTTATGTCATTCCCGCGTGTAGGCGGGGATGACATCGAGTAGGTTTTTCAATCTATGCAACAAAGTCGCTTTTAGCTAGGAATGACATAGTGTTGCTTTCGGATTCATATGAACAACATCTATATTTATAAATAAAATTATAACGTACAGGCTTCTACTTGTAAATAATGAAAATCTTTTTATTTATTATATTTATTTTTTCTATTATAATATATTCGCATTATTAAAGCTGCTGTTTCCTCTATTGATCTAGTCGACACATCAATTACCGGCCAATTTCTTTGATCACAAATTTTTCTGACTTCTAGGCACTCTTTTTGTACTATATTAAAATCCGTATAGCTTTTATTTTCGTTAATTTGTAATAGATTTAATCTAGCTTCTCTTATCTCAATTAACCTATTTGGATTAATAACGAGTCCTACTACCAATTGATCTATATCTTTTTCTATAAAATCAGGAAAGGGGCAATTATAAACATAAGGAATATTGGCAGCTTTTAAACCGTTATACGCTAGAAATACGGAAGTCGGTGTCTTAGAAGTTCTAGAAGGACCTATTAATATTATATCAGCCTCTAATAATTCATTAAGCATTTGTCCGTCATCATGTCTTATAGCATAATCTATGGCATTAAGTGTATCAAAATAAGTTTTATCAAATTTATAATTGTAATTCTGTTCTTTTTCTATTTCAATACCTGAAAAAACAGACATTTCTTTAATAATTTTACCTATTACGGAAATACATGGAATTTTTAATTCATAGCAAAATTTCGTTAAAGTTTTTCGGAGTTCTTGATTGGCAATCGTGTATAATACTATCCCATGTTTATATTCTATTTTACTTAATACTTCATTTAGCAATTCCAAATTTCTAATCATTGGCCAATGATATAATTTTGGTTTTACGGAAGTAAATTGTGCAAGGGCAGAATTTGCTGTATATTTTGCAGTTTGCACGGAAGAGTCTGAAACTAAGTGAATAATTAGCTTTGTCATACTTTACACACGTAATTGTGGATAAATTTTTTAATAACTTGTTATTTTTCCTATTAAAACCTATTAAAAATTTCCTCAAATCCTTATTAAATCAAGTAAATCTAGTGTATTTTCTTTTAAATAAATAGTTTGTGGATAAAATTGTGAATAAATATCATTTTTCTTTGAAAAAATAGTCTTTTCTAAGCTATAAATGAATTTTATACTTAATTATCCACTTGTATAAATTCATTACAAACTTATGTGGATAATAATTAAAAATACATATATATTTTTAAGAAAATTTTAATGAAAATTTTGTTGATAACTCTGTTTAAAACATTTAATCTACATAATTCTATTTACATAAACAACAATAAATATATTTATTATTTTAATATTTTTAGTAATAGTATGAAGCAAATTATAAATCCGTTAAAAGGAAATAATAATAAAGTACCTATTTGGTTTATGCGTCAAGCAGGTAGATATTTGCCGGAATATAAAAAAGTAAGAGAAACAACAAAAAATTTTCTAGATTTTTGTTATGATGTTAGCAAAGCAACAGAAGTGACCTTACAACCGATAAAACGCTATGGATTTGATGCAGCTATTATTTTTTCCGATATATTAGTTTTACCTCATGCTCTTGGATGGGAAGTGGATTTTAAAGAAAATATAGGGCCTATATTAAAGCAATTCAAATCACAAGAAGATTTTAAATATCTGCAAATCAATCCGGATTATAAATTAGAAAAGGTTTATGAAATAATAAAAAAAGTAAAAAAAGAATTACCATCCCCCATTTCTTTAATAGGATTTGCAGGTAGTCCTTGGACAGTGATGAGTTACATGCTAGAAGGAAAAGGAAAACAGGATTTTAAAACGAGCAAAAAATTCATATATGAAAATAAAATACTTGCTGAAGAATTATTAAATTTTATTACGGAAAAAACAGCTGATCATCTTATAAATCAAGCAAAATCTGGAGCAGATGTTTTAAAGCTTTTTGATTCATGGTCAGGAGTACTTGCAGAAGAGGAATTTACTGAATTTGTAATAGAGCCGACAAAAAAGATTATACTAAAAGTAAAAGAAGTTTTTCCAAAAACTCCTATAATTGCTTTTCCTAAAGGAGCAGGATTATTGTACGAAAAATTTATAAAAGAAGTACCGATAGATGTTTTAGCCGTAGATCAAACGGTCCCTCTTAAAAAAATGAAAGAGTGGAGTGATAAAGTAATAGTACAAGGTAATTTAGATCCGGTTGTATTATTAACTAATAAAGAAATTATTAAAGAAAAAACTTATAAAATTCTTCAGGTAATGAAAGGAAAGAATTTTATCTTTAATTTAGGACATGGTATTTTACCTGAAACACCTACGGAAAATGTAGAATTTTTGACAGAATATGTTAGGCTATATGAAGAAAAGAATAGCAATAGTACTTTTTAATTTAGGCGGTCCAAAAAACCTTAAATCAGTGAAGCCTTTTCTATTTAATCTATTCTATGACAAAGCTATAATTAATCTACCAAATCCTTTGCGTTACATTATTGCTAAAATAATTTCTATTACTAGAGAGAAAAAATCTCAAAAAATTTATTCTTTAATCGGTGGTAAATCTTCTTTACTTCAGGAAACAGAGGAGCAGAAATTAGCACTAACCAAAAAGCTAAAGCAACTTATAAAAGAAGATTTCGCTATTTTTATAAATATGAGGTATTCAGCACCGTTTGCTAAAGAAGTAATAGGTCAAATAAAAAAATATAATCCAAGTGAAATAATATTATTGCCTCTATATTCTCAATTTTCAAGTACTACGACAGGATCATCGGTTAAAAATTTTTTACAAAACCTTGATATTGATATTCCAATTAAAACAATTTGCTGTTATCCTCTAGAAAAAGATTTTATAAAAGCCCATGTTTCATTAATTAAAGAAAAACTATACGATAAAAATTTTCGTATATTATTTTCTGCTCACGGGTTACCCGAAAAAATAATAAAAGCAGGTGATCCTTATAGTTTTCAGATAAAAGAAACAGTACAAGCAATAGTTAAAGAATTAAATATAAAAGATCTAGATTATAAGATAACTTATCAAAGTAGAGTAGGACCTATAGAGTGGTTAAAACCGAATACGGAAGATGAAATAGAGCTAGCAGGAAAGTTAAAAAAAGACATAATTATCGTACCTATATCCTTTGTATCCGAGCATGTTGAAACACTAGTAGAGCTTGATATTGAATATAAATTAATCGCAGATAAATATGAAATTCAATATACCCGAATTCCGACACTTGGAACAAATAAAATTTTTATTAATAGTTTGACAAATATATTGCTACGATTTATTAATAAGGTTGATACTAATTTAGTTATGAGTAGCTCTAGTACAAGAATATGTCCAAATGAATTTACTAAATGTTTGTGTAAATTAACAAGTTAATAAGGAAAAGAATGGCAAGTTACTATCTATGGTTTAAGTCAGTTCATCTGATATCTGCTATATGTTGGATGGCAGGGCTTCTTTATTTACCTAGAATATATGTTTATCATATCAAAGCTAAAATAGGTAGTGAGCTAGATAGTACTTTACAAGTAATGGAACTAAAATTACTCAGATTCATTATGAATCCAGCAATGATTAGCACATTTATTTTTGGTTTAATAAATGCTCATATTTACGGGTTTGTTGCTCTTGATACTTGGTTTCACATTAAAATGTTTGCAGTATTAGTTTTAGTGATATTTCACGGTTTACTTGCAAGATGGCGAAAAGATTTTGCAAATGGTAAGAATGTCCATTCAGAAAAATTTTATCGCATAGTTAATGAGATTCCGGCTATTTGCATGATTGTTGCAGTGATTATGGTTATAGTGAAACCATTTGACTAGTAGACTCTTTGTTATTTGAAAAGGGATTGTTAAAGATATATCGTCATTGCGAGCAGGAAATAATAACAAACATGAATAATAGCGATTAACTTAATAAGTTAGTAATCTTTAAAGATAAAACCATTAGAAGAATTTTGCATAATAACAAATGGTGGTTTTCAGTAGTCGACGTAGTAGAAGCATTAACTGATAGTAGTGACCCTGGAGCTTATTGAAGAAAACTAAAACAAAGGTTAAACGAAGAAAAAAGTGAGGTCATGACAAACTGTCACGGACCGAAATTAACTGCCACAGATGGAAAAAAATATATAACAGACTGTGTAAATACAGAGTTATTACTTCGTATTATACAATCTATTCCGTCTCCAAAGGCAGAACCATTTAAACAATGGCTTGCTAAAGTCGGTTATGAGAGGATTCAAGAAATTTCTGATCCAGAAAAGTCAATTGATAGAGCAAGGGGTAATTGGAAACGACACGGTCGTAGCGAAAAATGGATTCAACAACGTATGATGGGGCAGGAAACACGAAATAAATTAACTGATTACTGGAAAAACCATGAAGTAACAAAAGAGAATGAATTTGCTATATTAACTAATATTATTTATCAGGAATGGAAGAAAATAAGGTTGCAGGTAAAATAGGAGGAAGTATAGCTAAAAACGCTAAAACGGTCTTGGAAAATAAAACTGGTAAAAAAGTAATCTCAACAGAACATTATTTACCGCCTAAACTTACAACAAGGATTGCATTGGTTTTGTGGAAAATACTCTCACTTTTGACAGAAGTTTCAACACACCGAAATAGCATTTTGCCATTCCGGTTATGATTTTAAAAAAGTCAATTAAACTTTACTTCAGGTGGCAACGACATTAATATTGCTTCGACATTTCCATCGGTCATTAAGCCGAATTTAGTACCGCGGTCATATAGCAAATTAAATTCTACATATCTACCTCGCCTTATAAGCTGGTATTCTTTCTGCTCAGCTGTCCAAGGTAAAAATAACTTACTTCTAACGATTTCAGGATATACCGACAACAAAGCCTTACCTACGTCCTGTGTAAAGGCAAAATCCTGTTCAAAATTACCGTTATTTAAGTAATCATAGAATATTCCGCCTACTCCTCTCGGCTCTTTTCTATGCTTTAGATAAAAATATTCATCACATTGCTTTTTGAATTTAGGATAATAGCTAGAATCATACTTATCGCATGCTTCTTTAAAAGCTGCATGAAACTTTACAGTTTCGTTTTTTTCCGGATAAAAAGGTGTTAAATCGCTACCGCCGCCAAACCAACTTTTAGAAGTTTCTATATAACGAGTATTAAAATGCATAGCGGGAATTAGCGGCGATTTAAGATGTGCGACTAATGAAATGCCTGTTGCAAAGAATTTCCCGTCTAGCTCTGCTCCTGGAATTTCGTTGCGGAATTCGGGAGAAATTTTACCAAATACGGTAGATATATTAACCCCGATTTTTTCAAATACTGCTCCTTTCATGAGAGACATGACACCGCCACCGCCGCCGTTACGTTGCCAGCTTGAGCGTACAAACTTAGCCGGTTTTAAACCTTTGGTTTGTGCATATTCTTCTTCGATTTTTTCAAATTCTTTGCACAATAAATCACGTAAATTAGTAAACCAACTACTTGTTATTTCTTTATTTTCTATGTTCATAATTATTAAGCAACGATTTAATTACTTTCCTCATCATATACATAATCACTAAAAATACGGCAGCAATGATCATAATATAAAAAGCCGGAGCATAAAATAAGCCTGTGCACTCTACAAGCCAACGAGAAATAATAGGTGAAGTTCCGCCGAATATCGCTATTGCAAAATTGTAGCTGAAAGCAACACCGGTAAATCTTTGTTCTGCCGTAAACAAGGATATAACGAGTATATAAGCTGTACCTGCTATGCTTCCTGCGAGCATACCAAGCATTGTAAGAGCTATAATTTGTTGCCACATCTCTTCTGTCGACATAAGTAACACGATCGGTAAAATCAATATCAAGATAGCAACACCAACAAGTATTGCCATTTTAAATTTTCCGATAATATCGGCAGTACCGCCGGCAAGCGGCATCGCTATCATCGCAATAAACGAACTATACGCTAAATATGATAAAGCAATAGTATTACTAAGATGCATTACATTATAATAGAAAACATTTATATATGTTTTTACTAAATACATAACGCTGCTAGCGATAGCACCTATACACATAGTTAAAAACATCGATCTCCAAGCAGTTCTAATTACATTGGAAAAAGGTACTTTAAGAACTTGTTTCTTTTTCTCAAGCATTTTAAAAATCGGTGTTTCCGATACGTGCAATCGCAAGTAAAATCCTGCAAGACCCATAAACCCGCCAAGCAGAAAAGCAAAACGCCAAGCAAAATCTATATGAGAGAAATAACGTTCTATTATAATACCGATAAATGTTGCAATTAAGGTACCGGCGATATTTGAACCATGTACTAAACCTGCCGTAAAACCTGGTCTTAAATTTTGACGATGTTCAAGGATAAAAATAGCCGCTCCTGTTCCTTCACCGCTAATACATAAACCTTGAATAAGCCGCATTATAACTAGAGTTATAGGGGCATAAATCCCAATACTTGCATATGAGGGTATGAGGCCCATAATAAAGGTCGGAATAGTCATACCTAGCATCGAGATTATTAAAGCGATACGTCTACCGTATCTATCACCGATATAACCGAATAATATGCCTCCTATCGGTCTTGTCAGAAAGCCAACCGCAAATACTCCAAGGCTTAGAAGAATTCTAATGAATTCTGATTCGCCTGGAAAAAAAACTTGTCCAATAATCAGCGAAAAAACTGAATATACCGTAAAGTCATAATATTCGAGTACATTACCTGAAATAGCAGATAAAAAAATGAACTTAGACCTATTATTCATCGAGCTTTAAATAATTTAATTACTAATTAGTTATTATAGACAAGTTACATAATTTATAAAGTGTAATTTATAATATTTTGAGTAGGCTTCAAAAATATGATTTAGCTGTTAAAATGTATAATAAAACAATACAGCTTAATCCTGATGATTTTAGAGCTTACATGAATAAAGGAATAGTTTTAGGAATTCTTAAAAAATATAATTTAGCATTAAAATGATGCAGCACTTAAATTAAATATCAATGATTATAAAGCACATCTTAATAAAGGCCTTACTTTGGAAAAATTAGGCAAATACGATTTATCTCTTGAATCATACAACAAAGAATTAGAATTAGAGCCAAATGACTTTGAGACACAAGCTCAAATACAAGCATTAGAAATACAAAAGGCTAAATAATAGTCATAATAAATTATGACTATTATAACGTACATATTAATTTGGTCATAATTATTATAATATACACGTTATAATGGTCAAGCACTTATAACCTAGTTATCTCTAGTGGTACCGGAATTCCTAGTTTTGTAAGTTTAGCTCCTTTTGGCTTTTTAATTCCTGCAAATTTCTGTTCTTTTTGTTGTTTTCGTAGTTTTTTTCCTATTTTTGCAGCTTCTCTGCTACCTTTAAGAGCACTTTTTACGGGCTTTGTGTTAATATTCGTAACACCTTTTGAAGTCTTAATACTTCAATCTTTATCAAAATATTTTACGTTTGTAGCAATACTTAAATGGTAAACTCCGCTACCTTTGTGTATAAACTAATTTTGATTTTGTAAAGCTTTACCTTCTAAATCTAAGAATTTACCATCTTTACCAAAATCACCTACTTCTCCAACTTTTGTACCACTAAGATCATATGCGTAAAGTTTTTCTTCATAGAAATCTAGGTTGTTTAAAAAGTTCTCTATAGAATTCTTATCATTAGTAAAATTGCCTAATTCATGGGTGCCTATAATTTTCTCTTCTTTGCTTACTACTTTTTAATAATTCCAAGATAAGCTAGAGCTTTTTTAAACTTACCCAAATTACACTTTACCTCAACTTCTACGGGTCTAGAAAATTCTTTTTCTTTTACTTCTTCAACTTCTCCTATAACTAATTGCCCATCTATGGGGTTGCCCAGTTCATCTTTAAAATGAATTAATTTGGCATTTTACTCTATTTAAGTCAGTTTCTTCAGTTTGAAAATGTAGATGTTTTTTTCTGGCATAAATTCCTCCTTGAATAAATTGTGGTTTATTTCAAATGTAAAGGAGTAAATTAAATTTTTGCAAGAAGTTTTTATTGTTAGTTATTTCTCAATAAATAACAAATATTAAGAATTAAAAACTACTGTGCCATCCAGCCGCCATCTATCAAGAGTCCACTACCTGTTATTGATGATGCTTTTTTGTCACATAAGAATATTACTAAGTGTGCTATTTCATCAGCTTCTACAAATTTTTTCGTAGCTTGAGATTTAAGGATTACATTTAACGCTGATTCTTTTCACTGATATGTTTAGCTTTAGCAGTATCTGCTATTTGATTCCTTACTAATGGTGTGTTGACGTAACCGGGACAGATAGTATTAACTGTAATATTATTCTCAGCCACTTCTAAACCAACGGTTTTGGTAAGTCCAAAAGGATACCATACTTTACTGCTACATATGCCGACTTGAAAGGTGATGCGACATATACATGAGCGGAAGCGATATTAACAATTCGCCTGAAGTCGTTTTTTCATAATCTGTATTGCGTATTTTGTAGTATAGAAAGATGCTATTAATCTATACGCAAAATTTGCTCCCATTTATCTTCAGGAAATTCATCGATAGGAGCAACATGCTGAATACCTGCATTATTTACTAATATGTCTATTTTACCGAATTCTTTTATTATCCTCTCAAACATAGAATGGATTTCATCAGGTTTTTCCAAATTTATTCCTTGATAAAATACAGCCCTTGCCCCAAGTTCTTTCAATTCTGCTGAAATTGTGGCTACTTCATCTTCTTTTGCAAAACCGTTTTTGCAAAATGTTTTGCTATCTCAAGCCCGATACCGCTAGTAGAACCGGTAATAACTGCTACGTTGTCTTTCATTTTTATCTCCTTATAAAATATGTACTGTCATACCGTGGCTTGTACCAGCCAGCTAAATCGTCATTGCGAGCAGAGCCATAGGCTGCGTGGCAATCTCAGAACTTTGGTACTAGATTGCTTCGTCAATTACTTACGTAATTTCCTCGCAATGACAAGAAAATTAGAACCATGCAACAAAGCTGATCAAGTCACGGGATGACATATTTAATCAAGTAATATTTGTCTTTTATTTAAAAGTAACTTATATTAGATTACACTTAAAGAAATAATGTATAAATCTATGGAAATTGTTAATAGCGTTGATGCATCTGTATCTTGCCAGGGCAAAGAACCTCCATATGGCCATCCGAAAGTTTATTTAGAGATAGATAAAAAAAAAAAGAAGTTATCTGCCCATATTGTAGTAAGAAATTTAAACTAGTAACAAAATGACTATAAAATTTCTGTCAGAAAGTACTATCAACCGAATTGCTGCCGGTGAGGTTATAGAAAGGCCCGCATCGGTAGTAAAGGAATTAGTTGAAAATGCTGTTGATGCAAGTAGTACTAAAATAGATATTATTTTAGAACGTGCCGGTAAAAATCTAATCATTATTTCCGATGACGGTATCGGTATGACTGATAAGGAATTAGAAATTGCTGTTGAACGTCATACAACTTCTAAGTTTGATGAAAGCGATTTTCTAAATATTAATACTTTTGGTTTTAGGGGTGAAGCACTGCCGTCTATTGCTGCTATTAGCAAAATGCTAATTACTTCTAAAAAACGAGATGCCGACAAAGCATTTCAGATTAAGTTAATCGGCGGCAATGAAAAACAAGTTACTATTTCTGTTCATAATGAAGGTACTAAAATAGAGATACGTGATTTATTTTTTGCAACACCTGCACGTTTAAAATTTCTTAGAGCCGATAAAACAGAGCTTGCAGCAACTGTAGATGTGGTTAAGAAAATCGCTCTAGCACATCCTAAAATTTCTTTTAGTTTAACACATGACGGCAAGAATTTATTAAAACTAAAGGGACAAAATAAAGATACTGAAACTAACCTAAAACAGCGTATAATTGATGTAATAGGTGATGATTTTATAAAAAACGCTGCTTATATAGACTTCAAAACACCTGATTTCTCTATTTGCGGCTATACTAGTAGCCCGACATATAATAGAGCTTCAAGTGAAGATCAGTTTTTATTTATTAATAATAGACCAGTAAAAGATAAATTATTACAGGTAGCTTTAAGGGTAGCATATCAAGATTATTTAGCTCGTGATCGTTATCCGATATGTGCTATATTCTTACAAATCGATCCGCAACTTGTTGACGTTAACGTACATCCGGCAAAAGCAGAGGTTAGGTTTCATGACCCGAATTATGTGCGAAACTTATTAATAGAAGCAATTAAAAATGCTTTAACAAATAAAAGCCATGTTACTTCTACTACTATCGCCTCTGATGCTCTTGAGTTATTTAAAAATCCTTTAGTTAACAAACAATCGCCAGTAAGTAAAGTTATAAATGTTAATAGTAAATCGGCAGATTATAGACCTACTACTCATTCTGCACTTAATACAGTTCCTCAAAATCTTTGTCAAAAATTAATCGATACATTATCACATGCTAAAATAGAACAAGAAGTAGAAAATCGTATAGAACATGAACAGCAAACCCGTAAACAATATAAACTTGGGGCAGCTAAAGCACAACTTCATACTACTTATATTATTTCACAAACCGAAGATAGTATAGTGATTACCGACCAACATGCAGCACACGAACGTTTAGGGTATAAAAAAATAAAAGATTACCTTAAAACGGAAGAGTTAATCAAACAGCGTTTGCTTATCCCTGAGATAGTAGAACTGCCAAATGAAAAAAAAGCAGATTGTTTATATGACCATAGAGAAAAACTATATAAACTTGGTTTAACTCTAGAAAAATTCGGCGAAAAATCTATTATAGTAACTGAAATTCCAAATATCCTTGGAGATGTAAACGTACAAAAGTTAATTCAGGATCTCGCCGATCATTTATCGGATTTTGGCAAGAATATAGCTTTGACAGAGTTAATCGAGCATGTAATGGAAACTTATGCCTGTCATTACTCTATTAGAACAGGACGAAAATTATCGGTAGATGAAATGAATGCCTTACTGCGTCAAATGGAAAATACGCCGCTTTCAGGTCAATGTAATCACGGCAGACCTACTTATATTGAGTTGAAGCTTAAGGATATCGAACGCTTATTTGGACGGTAACTCGTTTAATTTGAAAAATTGGCGTCATTGCGAACGACTAATAAGGAGCGTGGCAATCTCAGGAAATTAAAACTAGATTGCCACGCTCCTTATTAGTCGTTCGCAATGACTTATCTCTCTTTATTTTGCAATGCCTAGTTTTTACTTGACTATTTTTCAATTTCGTTTTATTCTGCTTTTCTTAGAATAATAAAATAATATCTTGATTTAAGGTGTCAGCTAATGGCAAAGAAAAATAAAAATGTTTTGGTAAGGCTAGTAAGTACTGCCGGCACAGGTGTTTTTTGGGTAAAGAAACGTAATCCGAAGACCCAAACCGAGAAGCTTTCTTTTCGTAAATATGATAAAGTAGTTAGAAAACATGTTCTTTTTAAAGAAGAAAAAATAAAATAATTGTAAGTAATATAATATGGCAGTAAAAATTCGTTTAGCTAGAGGTGGTGCTAAAAAGCGTCCTTTTTACCGTGTAGTAGTAGCTAATGCAACAGCACCTCGTGACGGTGACTTTTTAGAAAAAGTCGGAATTTATGATCCAATGCTTGCTTCAGATAATAGTGAGCGTGTTATTTTAAAAAAAGATCGTATAGAATATTGGCTTGGCACCGGTGCTAAACCAACTGAGCGAGTCACAAAATTTATTGAGCAAGCGGGTGTTACTCTTCCTGAGAAAGTTAAAAAGGAAATGGAAGTGAAAGCAAAAAACCGCAAAGCTAGAATAAGTAAAAAGGAAGCTAAAGAAGCTTAGTTTATGATGAAAATACACTATAAACTAAGCTTCTTTAGCTTCCTTTTTACTTATTGTGAGCAGGCATTGACTGTGTGGATCAATTCAGTCCCTGTCATCTCCCGCTATTTGATTGCGGGATTTAGCAAATTTGACTATTACAAGTTATTTTTCTAGATATTGTGGTCGAGCCACGGGTATGACAGCACATATCTCTTCTCTATAATCATATTAATATGCCGGATTAGCTCAGTGGTAGAGCAACCGCCTTGTAAGCGGTAGGTCATCAGTTCAAATCCGATATCCGGCACCATCAAAATTTTTCTTGTCATACTGGAACTATCTTTATATAGATACCAAATCGTCATTGCGAGCAGCCGTAGGCTGCGTGGCAATCTCATGAAATAATAACACACTTCCTGAGATTGCTTCATCGAATTACTGTGTAATTCTTCTCGCAATGATGATTTACCGATCCATGCAAGTAAGCTTTCACAAGAATTATATAGAAAAAAACATACAATAGTGACATCCTTTAAAGTTTTTATATATGATAGTAATCGATAAAACATCTTATAGAGCTGTGGGATTTGATAAACGTATTAAATTCCTAGTGCTACATTATACACAGTGTGATTTTAAGCAGTCTTTAGATTTTCTAACCGGTGAAAAGTTAAGTAGCCATTATTTAATAAACAATGAAAACCCTGAACATATATTTCAATTAGTAGAAGAGCGTGATAGAGCATGGCATGCTGGAGTAAGTTACTGGCAAGGTCATGAGCGTATTAATGATACATCAATCGGTATTGAAATCGTAAATCCTGCTTTTGAAGTAAATGCAGAAAACAATGATATAGTTTGGCTACCCTATTCGGAAAGGCAAATTAATAGTGTTATAAGTTTGTGTAAACAGATTATTGCTAGATATGAGATTAAACCTACTAGAGTAGTTGGGCATTCTGATATTGCTCCAGGTAGAAAACAGGACCCTGGCCCGCTATTTCCTTGGAAACTATTATATGATAACGATATTGGAGCTTGGTATGATGAACAGGTGTTTAACGATCTATTGCCGCAAGTCGACATAACCGATATTGCAGCAATTCAGCAAAAATTTATTACATACGGTTATAAACTTGAAGTTACCGAAATTTTAGATTCTAAAATGAAAGATATTATAATTTCGTTTCAAATGCATTTTCGTCCTAATAATTTTTCTGGCGATTTGGATGCTGAAACCATAGCAATTTTAGATGCATTAATATTGAAATATAAATCTGAATTAATATGATAAGATTTATAACTATACCGGATTTTGCGGATTATCAAGTTACTTTGAAATTAATGGAAGATTACGTTAACAAAGTAATTAGTGATCATGAGCCGGAAATTATTTATTTAGTGGAACATTTGGAAGTATATACAGCCGGTACTAATTATAAACAAGAAGAATTATTAAATTACGGTGATATTCCGGTAATTTACACAGGACGTGGCGGTAAATTTACTTTTCATGGACCGGGTCAGCGTGTTATTTATCCAATTCTTAATTTAGCTTCACCAAATCGACACAAAGATTTAAAGCTATATATAAAAATGCTTGAAGAATGGATTATAAATAGCTTAAATTATTTTGGAATTAAAGCATATATTATTAAAGATAAAGTAGGAATTTGGGTAAAAGTAAGGAAAGATGAATTTGCTAAAATTGCTGCAATAGGTGTTAGAGTAAGAAAATGGGTTACATATCACGGTGTAGCTATAAATATTTCAACAGATTTAAGTAAGTTTAGTGGGATTATTCCTTGTGGACTTGAAAATTCTTTAGTAACATCTTTAAATCAGTTAGGGGTTCATGTTGAAATGTCTGAATTTGATAAAATTATTCAAACTGAATTTAATAAAATATTTAAATGATCAGAAAATTTTTACTCACAATTTTTGCTCTTTGGGTCGGTGGTTTTGGTTATTTATATTTAATAAATTCTTATAAGCTTAATAGTAATACCACTAATGCAATAATAGTATTTGCAGGAGGAGAACATAAAATTGAAACCGGTATTGCTTGGCTTAAGGCAGGTTATGCACCTATATTATTTATTACTGGTATAGAATCTACAGAGCAATTAAAAATTTTGTTAAAGGAACGTAATGTTATAGAACAGCAGGTAATATTTGCTCCGAATAAAATAATGTCTGAAGAAGATAATATTAAGAAAGTGGTTGATTTTATTGTAACTTACCATCTTACTTCAATAATTTTAGTAGAGCATAATTATAATATGCCTTTTATGCTAAATAAGCTTGAAAAAGCGATTCCTTCTTCTAATAATATCTATATAGTACCATATCCTGTTTTTTCCAAACAAAAATATGATGTGTTATTAAAATCCTATCATCGTTATTTAATGAGTATACTCGTTTAATTTCTTCTTTACTCTTTTCCAGTACAATATTTTTCAGAACGGCTACGCCAAATAATGCAGAAATTAAAGAGTCTATTATTACTGCAGCTCTCATAGAGTTTGAAGGGCAGCTGCTCTCAAACGTAAAATACTACCTATAAATAAACTTAGGGTAAATCCAATCCCTCCAAGTATAGCTATAGAATAAAATTTTAACCATGAAGTATCACTTGGTAAGTTACAGAGTTTAAATTTTACAAATGGATATGAAAATAGCATAATACCTAATTGCTTACCTACAAATAAACCAAATATTATCCCATAAATTAAAGCAAGTATTGAGTTGGAACAAATGCCTTTAAATGCAAAATATTCTAAAAGGATACCGGAATTCATAAATACAAAAAACGGTAAAATAAAGTAATTTACAAAAGGACGAGTTAAGTTTTCAAGTTTTTTAAAAGAAGTGTTAAATTCTCCTTTTATATTAACAGGTATAAAAAGTGCTATAATGGCTCTGCATAAGGTATCGTGAATACCTGATTCCACCATACTAATCCATAATAATAAACCTACAATTATATAATAAAATAATTGTTTAACTTGTCGATAATTCAATATAAACAAGATGAATATAATTATAGAGGAAATTAATAATGCCGGAGTATTGATTGTTTTAGTATAAACTAGCATAATTAACGCAAAAGCATCGTCAATTAATGAAAAACCTATAATAAAAGCTCGTAATTCTAAAGATATATGTCGGCTGAAAAAAGATAAAATACCAAGGACAAAAGCAGTATCAGTTGCGATAGGAATAGCCCATCCTTTTAGTAATCCCGGTTTATCGTAATTAGAAAACATGTATATTAGAATTACCACACCTCCAAGGGCTGCCGCTGCAGGTAATATTAGTTTTTTTATTTTTATGTTCACCTTCTACTAGGTGAAATTTCATCTCTAAACCTATTAATAAAAAGAAGAAAGTCATGAGACCGTCATTAACTAACTCTATAAAAGTTGTTTTTTGTACTTTTATAAACTTGTATAATAAGTGTAAGAAGATATAATTATTAATTACAAAAAATATCTAAGCAATTCTTATGTTAGCAGAACAGCAAACCGAATGGATTGAATGGATTATCAGCAATAACCTTGTAAATAAGGGATGGCATATAGATAATGATACTAAAAAGAATGTTTATTTCCAAAAACCAAAATCAAAAATAGAACAGACAAGATTAAACGGAAAAAGACCTGATCATATCTTATATGAAAGTAATAATAATAAACCTATTGCAATAATAGAAGCAAAAAAGCAGGAGTGGATTTAAGGCAAGCTTTAGATCAAGCAACGGAATATGCAAAATTGCTTGATGTACCTATAGTGTTCGCAATGAATGGAGCTTACTGCGAAGCTCGTTTTGTTGCTAATAATAAAGAGCTTATATTAAATCGGTGATGAAGTAAGGGAATTACTACATGAAAAAGAATTATTATCTGCTTTTTTAGAAGTAAGCAGTAATGAAGTTTGGACTATACCGAAAGAAATTAAAATATCACGTGAAGAATTAATATCAATATTTAAAAACTTGAATAATCTTTTAAGAAATGAAGGGCTCCGAGCAGAAATAGAAAGATTTAGCGAATTTGCAAATATATTATTCTTAAAATTACTAAGTGAAAACAACGAAAAATCCTGGTGGAATAATATCAAAGCACAATCAAACGATGATATTATCGGTTACATTAATAGCTATGTTATAGAACAAATTAAGAATAAATACGGCGGTGATGTTTTTACGCCTATTTCTCTAGGCAATTACCCGCCACATTATCGATGCAATTGATCCTCTTATTTTATCTACGATAGATACAGATATAAAAGGCGACGTATTCGAGTATTTCTTAGAAAAAACTACATCAACGGAAAAATGGTTTAGGTGAATATTTTACACCGAGAAATATCGTTAAAACCATTATTAATTTGGTTGATCCTAAATTTAAAGAAACAATTTATGATCCTTTTTCGGTACTGGTGGGGTTCTTAACTGAAGCTTTTAATTATATCAAAGAAAATAATATAATTAATACCGATGAAGATTTAGAAAAATTAAGATTTAATACATTATATGGGTGAGAGTTAACCAAAACCGCTAGAATCGCTAAGATGAATATGATTTTGCATGGTGACGGACATAGCGGAATTCAGCAAATAAATAGTCTTGAGAACCCTAATGATGTTAAACCCTTAACTGATCAGCAGTTAAAGTTTGATGTAATTGTTACTAATTGCCATTTTCTCAAACTATCACTAAAAAAACTAGCAAAAACGGCAAAACTATAACAGAAAATCATATAACTTCTCTTTTTAATAACGGCATTGCAAAAAATAACGGTGATGCTGCTTGTGTTTTGCATTGCCTGCAAAATTTAAAAGAGGGTGGTAGAATGGCATTGGTAGTACCTGAAGGATTCTTATTCAGAGAAGACACCGCTGCTGTTCGTCAATTTTTACTATCAAAAGCAAAGCTGCAACTCGTTATCTCTCTACCGTAAGGTACTTTTTTACCTTATACAGGAGTAAAAACGTCAATACTTTATTTTATCGATATACATAAACCGAATAATCGAAAAGAATATTGGTTTTATGAGGTTAAGAATATCGGCGTTACGTCTAGACAATAAAAAAAGAAAAATTGTCGTTATAAATGATTTAAACAGGCAATGATATTTTAATGTGTAAAGACGGAGTATTAACGGGTAAAGTGTGTTTTGTAGATGATAAAATTTTACCGCAAATAGAAGTAATGGTTAATGAACATGTTTATATTTTTAGAGGGAAACCGAATATTATACATCAATCTTATTTATTTTATTGTTTAAATAGCGATATAATTCAAAATCGAATTTAATAAGAACTTAGCTTATAATAAAGGTGCTCAGCCTGGTTTAAATAGAGAACATATAAACTCAATTTATATTCCTCTTCTGTCTCTAGAAAAACAACAGAAAATTATTGAAGAATTGAATAGCTATCAAAAGATAATAGAGGGGGCAAAACAGATAATAGATAATTGGCATCCTTATTTTGAAATAAATAAACAATGGGAAATTGTTAAATTTGGCGATATCGTTATCAATAAATTAAAAAGTAATATTTTATCTCTTGAGCATAAGGAGTATACAACATTAATAGTAGGTAAAAAAGGTAAAATGATTAACATTAATACTGCAATTAAGGGAGATATTCCAGTAATAGCATCTGGTCGGGTTAGTCCTTATTCACATAATCAATATAATTTTAACGATAACATAATCACTATTTCTTCATCGGGAGCATATGCTGGATATATTTGGTATCATAAATGCACCAATGTGGACTTCAGATTGTAACGTAGTCTATTCAATTAATGAAAAACTATTGTTAACTAAATATCTATATTATATGTTAAAATCTTAGCAAAATATAATATACCAAAAGCAAGCTGGATCAGGTCAAACTCACGTTTATTTGAAAGATTTAGAGGATTTACAAATTCCTATCCCGCCTCTTGAAGAACAGCAAAAAATGGTAACAGAGCTTGATAATAATCAAAGTAAGATTGACAACCTTAAAAACTATATAAAACAATTTGAAAACAAACTAAAAACCACATTAAATTCTCTTTGGCAATAATTGATGTACATTAACTACTTAAAAGATTTGATTGGTTTTAAGTCTGTAACTCCTAAGAGCGATGGGGCTATTGAGTATATTAATGATTTGCTTAAACAGCACGGCTTTAAGACCGAAATAAAAATATTCGGTGATTCTAAAAGTGAGCAAGTCACTAATCTTTATGCTGTTTTCGGTAGCAATGAGCCTAATATTTGCTTTGTTGGTCATGTAGATGTAGTGTTGGCAGGCAATCATGAGCTTTGGCATAATGCGAGTCCATTTAAAGTTAGCCAGCAAGATGGTAAGATATATGGCAGAGGTGCGGTGGATATGAAAGGGGCTATAGCGTGCTTTCTAGCTGCCAGTTTAGATGTTATAAAAAATAATACCGATTTTAAAGGTTCCATTAGTTTCTTACTTACTAGTGATGAAGAGGGAAAAGCAAAGCATGGTACTAAAGAAATGCTGCAATATATTTATGATCAAGGATATAAGATAAATTTTGCTATTGTCGGTGAACCTACTTGTGAAAAAGAAATAGGCGATGCAATTAAGATTGGCAGAAGAGGAAGTGTTAACTTTAAATTAAATATAGAAGGCTTAAGCGGGCATGTAGCTTATCCTCATAAAGCAAATAACCCATTGCCTTGCTTAATAATAATATTGAATGAGTTAACAAATATAAAACTTGATGAAGGTACTGAATTTTTTCAACGTTCAAATCTTGAAGTAACGAATATCGAGGTCAGTAATAATACTTCAAACGTAATTCCGGCAAGTACGGAAGCATCTTTCAATATACGTTTTAATAATTTACATAGTGCAGAAACTTTAGCAAAACAGGTAGAAGAAATTATTAAACAGCATTGTAAAGAATATAAAGTAGATTATAAGTTAGAATATAGTAGTTCTGCTGAAAGTTTTATTCAGAACCCTAGCGATAAAATAAAAGAATTTGCTAAAGTAGTAGAGCATACGCTTAAAATAAAGCCGGAATTCTCTACAAGCGGCGGTACGTCGGATGCAAGATTCGTCAAAAATTATTGTCCGTTAGTAGAGTTTGGTTTATTATCCGAAACGGCACATAAAATAAACGAATACACAAAAATTAGCGATTTACAAAAATTATATGATGTGTATTATAACTTTTTGATGGAAATACTTTGATGTCATTCCCGCAGAGGCAGGAATGACATAGAATCCATGCAACAAGGCCACCCTTTTACAGGAATGGCATTACCATACGCGGATGTGATGGAACTGGTAGACATGCAAGATTTAGGTTCTTGTGCCGTGAGGCGTGGGGGTTCAAGTCCCTTCATCCGTACCACTTAAATTTTCTCATAAAAAATAACATAAAATTTTTATGCAGCAATTTAGTATTTATCAAACAAGCGATGAATTGCTTCTAAAATCGATATTGCTTCTGATAGAAAAATGCTATCACTCTGATCTTAAAAGCGTGATATTAACTGCAGATGCAGATCAACAAGAAATGCTCAATAAAAATCTTTGGACTTATTCACGTAAGCAATTTATACCTCACGGTAGTAAACTTGACCCGCAGCCTGAAAAACAGCCGATTTATATTACTGATGAGTTACAAAATCCTAATAATGCTAGTGTGCTTGTTATTATTTCGCCTACAGATATAGGAAAAATTTTACAAGCAAAAGAGTATATAAGAGTTTTCAAAAGGATAATTATAATAACTGATTTACCGGAAGATTTAAAAGAATTAACAGTTAAAATAAATAAATTTACCGGACAGGAAAACAAAATAGATTGTTTTACTCAAAATCCTCGTGGAGCTTGGAATAAAGTAGTCTAATAAATTTATATTCTTTTACGTACAAATAAATATAATCCGATCGTTAAAGCAATAACCAAATTGAAATAACAAGCAAAAATAAAATCTAGATTTTTTGAAGCCAAATTTTGTAACATAAAATGAATTGAAGTAACTAGCAATACTGTTAAGGCAGAAAATAATACCGGCATAAAAGTTGTTTTTTTGCTATAAGGATATCTCAAAAAAACTGCAAGTGCTACAAAAGGTAATACAAAATTGTATAAAGGCCAAATTATTCTTTGATGTGCTTCAGCAATTAATTTAATTTTTTTAGTAATAGCTAAATCATGAGGAGGGGCAAGTAATTCGCTTATATAATATTCGTTTGCTTCTTTATTATGTTTAGTTCTTTGCGATACTAAAGGATTATCATTTTGCAGTTTTATCATTAAAGAATCGAAAGTTAACTGAGTTAAATTACCGTTTACGTCATATTCTTGTCTTATGCCTTTATTAAGTTCAAAAATCGGGCTATTATCATATATATTAAGAGTACCTGAACCCGCAAATACTACTGATGGGTTATCAGCATTGCGATTATCAAATATTATTACGCCGTTCATAATATTTCCTGCTGATTTTTTATCTATAAAAACAGTGATATCTTTCGTTACTTTATTAAAAGTTTTCTCTTCAATCATACTTGAGATATAATTATTCTTTATAAAGTTTAAACGTGATTTTAAGTTTATATGAGATAACGGCAGGATGTTAGAAGATATATAATAAGCAAGTAGCATAACTATTAATGCGACATATAAAGCAGGCAGTGCTAGCTGTACATTATTAACTCCTGAAGTTTGTAATATAATTAATTGTCGCTCAACTTTTAAATTATTATAGATATAGATCACGGTAATAACCATTATTACCGGTAACAGAATAAATAATAAAGTAGGAAGTACTAAAACTATTAAACTGAAGAAGTCCATAACTTTTATACCTTTATCAAATAAATATAAAAGTTTTAATATTTGCGTTATCCATACTATACTAGTCACTGAAAAAGTAACGACTATAAGCAGCGGTAAGATATTTTTTATAAAGTATTTTCGGTATAGTAGCATAATGTTTGTTTGGTTTTTTGATGTCATTCTCGTTTTTAGCTAGGAGCGACATCAAATGCTTTGCAAAAACTGTCCAGTACTATGGATGGTTAGACGGTTTTTGGGGGAACTCGTTCCTGGTTCATTTCAAAATAATTAAAAACCAAGTGTACTATGTGAACCTAATTTTATTAACTCCAATGTGTCAGCATCGGGTTTTCTATAAATTAATACTAAATCCGGTTTAATATGATAATCTCTACAATCTTTCCAATTACCTATAAGGGCATGATCTCTCATATGTATAGGTCATGTTATATCAGCAACTAAGTATCTAACTGCTTTCAGTAAAATATCATCCAAATTTATTCCACGTTTAAACTGTGCAGTACGTTTAATCGTTCTCATTTAAATCAGATAACAAATTATTGATATTACCAACATGAACTAATTTGCCGCTTCTTGCAGCTTTCATAGCTTTAATTGTTTCATCATTTGGGATAAGTGGCTCAAACGGCAATGCTTTTTCACGAGCAACACGAAATAACAGCATACGAACAGCATCAGATAAAGTAAGTCCCATAGCAGCAAGCACTAAAGCTGCTTCTTCTTTCACGTCTTCATTAATACGGGCTCGCACAATAGAATCAGCAGACATAAAAATCTTCTTTCAATAATGTAGCTACATTGTAGCGTGCATATTAAAAACTTTCAAGATTAAAAAACAAGTTTTTTATATGTTTTTTCTTAATTACTGCCTCATTAATAGAAAATCCCCGATCTTTCTTATTATATGATTTGCAAAGATGCGATAAATTAACTTACCTATCAGTATTGTTATAAATGTAATAATAATGCCGTAGATTATATCACTTGGGTAATGCATAGCAAGGCTTATGCGAGATAAAGACACGAGCATAATAACACAAATCATTAAGATTTTTAATGGTAATTTTATATAATTCCAAGCAAAATACGTTACTAACACGCTAAGAGCTGCGTGGCTGCTTGGAAAGCTTGAAAAGCATCTTTCGTTTGCAGTATTTATTATGGTCATGAAACTATCTACAGGAAGACTGCAATAAGGGCGAGGGAAATTAACTGAAAATTTAAGAGCGGTAAAAATTAAACCGAATACCCCGTATATTATACCGATTTCAACTAACTTATTATAATTGTGCCAGAATTTATTTTGCCGCTTCTTATCATTTTTGGTTTTCTTTAATTGAATATAAAAATATTTACAGTATAAAATATATATTAAAGCGAAATTAGCGATATTAAAACAAAACGAAATTATTTTAAAAAAATAAGGTATAAAGCCGATATTAGTAATTTTATTCAAAAATAAGAATATTTCTTGATTTAAGCTGCAAAAATTATAAAAAACTTCAAACATTATTTTAAATATTTATGTTACAAGTAACAATACTTGGGTGTGGAGCATCTATAGGCGTACCGGTGATCGGGTGCGATTGTAGTACTTGCACATCTCCTTCAAAGTACAATAAAAGAACTAGATCAGCAATATATATTAACGATGAAAATAGTCAAATATTAGTTGATTTCGGTTTTGATATTAGAAATCAACTATTACGAGAAAAGATAAATAAGCTCGATTGTGCTATATTAACACATTATCATTCCGATCACGTTAACGGCATCGATGATTTACGAGTATTTACTTTTATGCAAGGCAAGCCATTTGAAATCTATACAGATCACGATAGTACGGCAAAGCTCCATACAAAATTTGATTATCTATTTAACAATAAGTTATTTAAGCTTGGGCGACTGTTCACAACTCAATCTGTTAGTTTTTTTGATAAAATTAAGATTAATACTATTGAAATACAATTTTTTAGACAGCATCACGGTCCTATAGATAGCTTGGGCTTACGTATAGGTGATTTCGTTTATTCGCCCGATTTAATCGATTTTCCTCCTGAATCAGATAAATTTTTAAAAGATATAAAAATATGGATATTAGATTGTATGGATTATAAATCAAATCCGAATCATGCAGGGCTTGATAAAGTTCTAGAATGGCGTGAAAAATATAAACCTGAGCAGATATTATTAACCAATATGAGACACACGATAGATTATCATGAGATTACGAAAATGCTTCCAAATAACGTTAAGCCGCTTTATGATGGTTATAAATTTACGGTTTAGTTTATGATTATTTTAGAAAAAGTTTGTAAGCGTTATGGCAAGAATTACGCAATTAAGAATATTGATTTAAGTTTTACTACTAAGGAAACTACTGTAATAATCGGTCCTTCGGGAAGCGGTAAAACTACTCTGCTTAGAATTTTAAATAATTTAGAAGAACCAAGTAGCGGTACTTTTTTGGTAGACGGGAAGAAGCTACTGCTTAAAAATAGAAGAAAGCTTCTTTTAAAAGTTGGTATGGTTTTTCAAAATTTTAATCTATTCCCGCATTTAACGGTAGGAGAAAACCTAATCTATACGCCGGTAAATGTTTTAAATTTGCCAAAAGAACAGGCAATTTCTATGGCAAAAGAATTGCTTGCAAAATTTAAGCTAACGCAAAAATTTGACTCATATCCGGCAAGCCTATCAGGAGGGCAAAAGCAACGCACCGCAATAGCAAGGGCTTTAATGATGAAGCCGAAAATTTTGTTATTTGATGAACCGACTTCGGCACTCGATCCTGAAAATATTAAAGATGTTATAGAGAATATAAATTTATTAAAAGATCAAATGAGCATGGTAGTGGTTACGCACCATTTGAAGTTTGCAAAATTAATAGCGGATCGTGTTATTTTTATGGATCAAGGACAGATTTTAGCAAATCAGCCTGCTGAGGATTTTTTTAATAAACCGGCATCGCATCGAGCTAGGTTGTTTTTAAAGAATATCGGCGATTTAAGGTGATTTTCTTGATAAAGATAAAATGATAGCCTATAATTAGTATTAATTATAGGTATCCTCAATGAACTTAAAAAAACTGGCTACGTCGTCTAAATAAGTTCGCAGGTAGCCATGTATTAAGGATACGCTCCGCTCCTAGTCTTGTAGACTCCTTGCCCTTTTCCAAGTTGATCTTCGTATAACTTTCTTCGTTTACTTGGAGTCAATAATGGAACATATTTATGCAAATCTAGCAGTTAGTATATCAGAATTTAAAAAAAAGCCCTACTGCATTATTGGATAAGGCAAGTGGTGAGCCTGTTGCCTTATTAAATCATAATAAACCGACTGCTTATCTAATTCCAGCTGAATTATATGAGCAAATTATTGAAGCTTTAGATAACAAATATTTATTAGAGCTTGCTACTATTAGATTAAAAGATAAAGAAAAGGCAATAGTGGTTAATTAGTATATAATTTGTTTAGAAAGCTGGATTCCTGCTTTCACAGGAATGACATAGAATCAATAAATAATATCGTCATATGAATAAAAAGCTTATCCTATTTTTTAGTATAATGTTACTATTATTATATCGTACAGTTTTGGCATAGACATGAGTATAATGACCGCAAAAACTAAAAAGCTTGAATTACAAGGAGGAGCAATTGCAATTTTATACAAAGGTGAAGTTATTTATAAAACAACGTTTGGAAATCAGAAAGGTAATAGTGGAGTTATTTATGGATAAAACTTTATTTCCTTTAGCATCGGTTTCAAAAGCTGTTTCAGCAACGGTAATTGCATTAATGGTAGATCAAGAAAGTTGAGATTTTGATGAAAAATTCAAATTACCATACCTAAAAATGCTATTAGTCTTAATAATATTTTAAGCCATACAACAGGTTATCAATTCTCAGGAAATATTGAAATTGAGCAACGTTGTTAAAAAAACAACAAGCTAGTTGTAAACCCGGGCAATGCTATAAGTATAGTAACATATTTTAGTTTACTTGAAGAAGCTTTAAATTGTAAAAAATCAAGTTTAAATGCTGCAATAGATAATTTGCGTACAACGCTTAAAACGCAAGATATACAAATATTACCGTTAGGGCCGAATGTACAACTTGCTTATCCGCATTCTAAAGCAATAATAGACGGACAGGAGGTAATAACATTGCTGTCGTTTCCGCCTTATTACCCAAAGACGGTACCTGCATCTGTCGGTATTTTTGCATCGATAGATGGAATGATTGAAATATTCACACTTAGTTTTGGTTATAAACCGAATCTTATTGCTAAAAGTACTTTAGATCGTATGTGTAAAATAGTAAAATCAAACAAAGATGTTTTTGGATTTAAATGGTAACCGATTTGGCCTATTGATCAAAAAATGATTGAGTCATATTATGCTCTTGGATGGCGTATTCTTAAAGTAAAAGGATGCTCAAATAAGGATTTAATTTTTCACTCAGGCTATATAATTAACGGTATTAATTCTTTTATTGGCTTTATACCGTCAGAAGAACTTGGAATTATTATTCTAGTGAACCAAGAAGGTAGTTTTCCACTTAAAAATGGGTTGGGACTTTGGTTTGATTATATAGATTAAAATTTATATACTCAGATAGAACTTCGTATACCTATTCTTTATTTACTTGTAGTATATTATATGAATAAAAAACTCATAAAACTTATTTTTATCATTTGTAGCACCGTAATTGTAACCGGTTTATTATACAAATATATCAATCAACATTATCCAAAATTTTTTAAAGCACCACAAAATATAGGGAGTTTTTGTGCGTCATTATTAATATTATTTAGTATAATTTATATTACTATTAGCCAAAATGAAATACGCAGATTTTGTTTGCAATTAGCAATGTGGGCAGTAATTTTCTTAGTTATAATAACCGGTTATGCTTTTAGGTTTGAGCTGAACTACGCTTATCATAGGGTAATGTTTGCTTTAATTCCATCATATAAATGGTCTACTGAAGTCGGAGAAATTATTATAGCCCGTAACAGAGACGGGCATTTTTATATCAATGCTTTTGTAAATAACGTTAAAATAAAATTTATGGTAGATACAGGGGCAAGTGATATAGCTTTAACTAAAGAAGATGCTCAAAAATTAGGCTTTGACTTAACTAAATTAAAATATACTAGAACTTATCTAACAGCTAACGGCGAAAATAAAGCCGCCCCTATAACCTTAAATAGTGTAGTAATAGGTAAGGAATTTAAGAACATCAAAGGACATGTAGGTCTTGGTGACCTTGATATTTCGCTTCTTGGTATGTCGCTACTTGAGCGTTTCAAAGGTTTCAGGATTGATAAGGATTTATTGATCTTGAATTATTAAACTTCTTGCATAACTTGTTTCTAAAGGCAATTTGTACGTCGATCCTAATCCCTAATCTTCACGTATGTCTATGTATGTTGCAGTGAGTGGCAAGTGCTTCCGTGTATCCTTTAAATTCTCTCTATAAATTGCTTTGGAAAGATGTCTATTTTTTATAAATTTCCTTTTTATTAAGAAATAGTTAAATTATTAACTATTTCTTGGCCTTTATATCAAAAAGTGCTAACATGCCTTTTTTAAGTAAAAGGGGTTTTGTGTATAAATCTAAATATGACGAAATCAATTTGTTTAATGCTATTTACAATGAAGACATTAAGAAGATCAAAGAACTTGTCAATAATAAGATTATAATATTGATGTTGTTAAACTTTATCTACAAGATGCTTGTAATTTGAAAAATTTTTTAGAAATCAGTAAAAAAGAGCTAACAGAAGAGCAAAAAGAAAAATTAGATAAACTAAACGATATGATTACCCCTTCTCTTAAGGATAAAATAGGGATAAAACGCTATTGAAATATAAATAAATATATAATGATGACAACAATGAAGAATATCAAATATAAAAAGAGAAACTTAAAGTTTTGCCTGAGATAGTGCAAACAGAGCTTAACGAGATGTTGGGGGTAATACATCTTATTGTGATGATATTTTGTGAATAAATATGGATACCAAATTGTCATGAGCTAAGCGACTAAAGACGTTGTTGCGTGGAGCAGTTTTTCCGTCATTGCGAGGAAATTTACAATAGTAAATTGACGAAGCAATGGGAAGAATTCCTGAGATTGCCACGCTCACTAACGTTCGCGTGCAATGACGACTTGTATCCACTCAACACGATCTTTGCAAGAATGACATAAGAGCCGTGTTAAAACGGCATTTTAAAGCCTGGTGGTAATCTTATACCGTTTAAAGCTCCTGATAAAGAATTTTGAGAATCTTCATCACATTTTTGTTGAGCATCATTAAAGGCAACTTTAATTAAATCCTCAAGCATTTCTTTTTCTTCTGCTTTTAATAAAGATTCATCAATTGAAATCTTTTCAACTTCGCCTTTACCGGTTGCAATAACCTCAACAAGTCCGCCGCCGGCTTTACCGGTATATCTTGCATTTGCCATTTGCTCTTGAGCTTCTTGCATTTTCTTTTGCATTGATTGGGCTTGCTTTAAAAACTGATTAAAATTTACCATAATTCTATCCTATATATTTTTAGCTTTTAAGTAAAATATCCGAAATTGTTATATTTGGGAAATGTTTTTTAATTAAACCAAAATCGTTACTTGCTTCAATCTTACCAATTAACTGATTCTTTAAGGTTTGCTTGTTCTGCTCTTTTATTATTACTATCTCAAACTTTTCATTAGTAAAAGCAGCTAACAAATCGTCTATCTGTCTTTTTATTTTGCTTGTAACTTCAAGACTTACGAACTCTAATCTATTATTACTGAGATTTTTAAGTTCCATATGATTGAGCAGGAAATAATATATATCTATCTCATTATTTTTATATAAATATTCAAGAAAATCTACAATTTCAAATTTTTTTTTTTCCGGATTAATTGATTGATTTAAATTTTGATTATTACCGTCAAAATCTGTAAGCAAGGACGTCGAATATATAGATTTTATAACTAACATTTCCGTTTCTGTTAGTTGGTTATAGGAAATTTTTATTTCTCCTACTCCCTTATTATATATTTGCCATAAGATTGATAAGTGCGGCAAGCTGGTTTTATCTAATATGTTTTTAGTTCTATCATTAAATGATTCATATATAGGCAAACTATAATTAGGTAACATTTTTACTTTATTAAGATAAGCAATAAAATCTGATGCCGATTCTATAAAAATCTCAAGATTAACCGAAGAACCGTAAAGTTTATTTATTAAATTTATAGCTTTTTCCGTCTCTCTGTAGATAATACATTCGACAAATTCTATTATAACCGAACTATCGACAAGCCCAAGCATTTGATTAATTACTTGAGGACTAATTATATTGTCAGATTTCACCGACATACTAGCTGCTTGATCTAAAATAGAGACTGCATCACGTGCCGACCCTTCCGATTTGTAAGCTATAATTCTTAGTGCTTCTATATCGGTTTTTAAATTTTCTTGCTTAGTTATATATTCAAGTAGCTTAAAAATCTCTTCAAAACTCAACCGCCTTAAATCATAACGTTGACATCTTGAGATAATAGTTGCAGGTATCTTTTGTACTTCCGTCGTTGCAAAGATAAATATTATATGAGGTGGTGGTTCTTCCAGTGTCTTAAGAAGTGCATTAAATGCCCCTTTAGAGAGCATATGCACCTCATCAATAATGAAGATTTTATACTTACCTTGTAGGGGCTTATACTCGGCGGATTCCATAATTCTACGTATGTCATCTACGCTAGTTTTACTTGCCGCATCAATTTCGATTATATCAGGGTGATTATGATTATTAAAGCTGATGCAATTCGTACATTGCTCGCATGTTTTAATAGTCGTATTTTCGGTAATTAAAGCAGAACAGTTGACGGCTTTAGCAATAATGCGGGCGGAAGTAGTTTTACCGACTCCTCTAATACCTGTTAAAAGATAGCCTCCGGCGAGCCTATCGTTTAAAATAGTATAGCTTAAAACTTTGACTAATACCTCTTGCCCCTGAAGCTCGGCAAAGTTACTAGGACGATATTTCCTTGCAAAAGGAATATATTGATTTGATGAATTTATATCTAGCACGATAGTTATAAGACTTTATAAAAAATTTATTTTGTATATGTTTTACTGAGAATTCCTGCTTTCGCGGGAATGACATAAAACGAGCCGCCTTGCTGTAGAAATGACATCAAAATTAGAATAATGCTAGTAATGACCCATCGAATCCCACTCTGGCTGCTTCCTTTCAGACCTGACCGACTAAACAGGTACAATGCCCACTACTAGCATAATTAACATAGCCTGTTTATTTTCAAGAAACAATATATTTTTTTTCTATTTCCGATTTTGTTAATCTTTTAGGAGGACCGAATATTTCAGGGTTTTTTATTTTAAACAAATCATCGGAAAATTTTTGTACTTTAGCTATTTTATCAAAAGTAATAGTGACTATATTATTATCTTCAAATATTTTTAATGCTTCAATTTGTTGAGTAGCTTTATTAAAAGTAATTTCGCTACGTTTTTCCGTTAGAGTATGATAGATAGTAATTTTAGAAATATTTCTTGCGTTAATTACCGCTTCAAAAATAAAATCCTTGTCAAAATGCTCATTATCTTCTAATAAAAAATTAAATGTATTTTCGCTTCTATTAATACGGCTTACTTGCTCCATATCATAATCATACATCGATACGAAATTTTTAGTACCTATTATAACTAAAGGGAAAGGAGGATAATAATTACATCTAAAATTATAAGGTTTATGGATCAGTAATTTTCCTTTAACTATTTTACCATACGAATCTTCTTGAGTAAAATCTATCGCAACCGATTTTATCTTACGTAGATAAGTTTTTAGTTCCGAAATAGTTGTTTTATCATCTGCCCCAAATGTTAAGCTTGAATTCACAAAAAGATAAATAATGATTAGAAAAAATATTTTTTTCATTTTCGTTGTTTTATATTTTAAATTATGTTTAAAATACCTTATGTATTCAGTTAATGCAAAATATAATTAGTATTTATGAAAATCGTTGCTTTAAAAGAAAAAGCCAAGCATGAAACACGAGCCGTAATAACTCCTGAAGTAGCAGGATTGTTAGTCAAAAAAGGCTATACGGTTATGGTAGAAAAAGATATAGGGCTTCATGCCGGTTTTCTTGATGAAGAATATGTTGCTCTAGGTGCTAAAATATCTTCGGTACCACTCGCAATTATTTCTGATGCTGATATTATATTAAAGGTGCAACCTTCATCCGTTACGGATAAATATAGTGAGCTTGAATTTGCAAAAAAAGGAACAATTATTGTAGGATTATTATCGCCTTATTTAAATCATGAATATATAAAAGCAGCAGCTAAAAAAAACCTTACGACTTTTGCTATGGAGTTTGTGCCGAGAATTACTAAAGCTCAAAATATGGACGCTTTATCTTCTCAAAGTAACTTAGTAGGCTATAGAGCGGTAATTGAAGCAAGCTATCATTATACAAGGGCTTTTCCTATGATGATGACGGCAGCAGGGACAATTTCACCGTGTAAAACTTTAGTGCTTGGTATCGGTGTTGCCGGTCTTCAAGCTATTGCAACGGCAAAAAGGCTTGGTAGCATTGTTGCAGGATATGATGTAAGAGCTGCTACCAAAGAGCAGGTAGAAAGCTTAGGAGCTAAGTTTGTTTCACCGGAATTACAGGAGGATTTACAAGATAAATCAGTCTATGCTCACGAGAGTTCGGAAGATTATAAAGCTAAACAAGAAGAGTTTTTAGCAAAAATTATTAAAGGATATGATATAGTGATTACTACTGCACAAATTCCGGGAAAAAAAGCACCTCTGCTTGTTACGGAAAAAATGCTAGAATCTATGAAGCGTGGCTCAGTGATTGTTGATATAGCGACTAGTACAGGCGGGAACGTGGAAGATTCAGAACCGGATAAGATCGTTACTAAGCACGGAGTTACCATAATAGGTTTATCAAACCTTGCTACTAAAATTGCTACCGACAGCTCAAAATTATATGCTAAGAATTTGTATAATTTTCTAACCTATGCATTGCAAGATGGTAAGTTTAATATGGATGATGCGTTAGTACGTGAGATGTTGATTACTAAAGACGGAAAAATTGTGAGTGAGAAATTAAATATATGAATCAATTACCGATGATGGCTAAACAGGCTGCTGAAATTGCCCATAATACCCAAGAATTATCAGATAAATTAAAAGATTTGGTAATGGATACTAGTTGGCAAACAAACACAAGTACTATAGATCCGCTAGTATTTGCTATAACTATTTTTGTATTAGCTTTTTTTATGGGCTATTATGTTGTGTGGAAAGTAACGCCTGCACTCCATACTCCGCTTATGTCTATTACTAACGCTATTTCAGGTATTATAGTTCTTAGTTCTATGATTGCTGCAAGTAGCTCTGCTTTTGGGTTTCCCAGTCTACTAGGGTATTTTGCAACGCTGCTTGCTTCTATAAATATCTTCGGCGGATTTATAGTAACAAAAAGAATGCTCGAGATGTTTAAGAAGAAGTAATTAATAATGTCATACCTGCGTTGTTGATACCCAAATCGTCATTGCAAGGAGCAGGGGGTGTTGCATGGATCGAAAAACCTACTCGATGTCGTTCCTGCGTAGGCGGGAATGACATAACAAGCCATACGGTTAACGTTTATAGTAACAAAAAAATCAAATTAAAGTTCTAGTTCTTTATATTCAACGGTAACTACTTCGTATGATTTAGATCCTTTCGGTGTTGTAACTTCTACAAAATCACCTACCGATTTTCCAATCAAAGCTTTTGCTATAGGAGAAGCGATTGAAACTCTTTTTCTAGTTATATCAGCTTCATATTCTCCTACAATAATATATGTTACTTCTTCTTCAGTATCGTCGTCGATCAAAGTAACCGTAGCCCCGAATTTTATGTTATCTCCCGATAATTTACCAATATCAATAATTTCCGCTCTTGCCGTCATATCTTCAAGCTCTTTAATACGCCCTTCTATAAATGCTTGTTTCTCACGTGCCGCTTCATATTCCGCATTCTCGGATAAATCGCCGTGTTCTCGTGCTTCGGCTATATCTGCACTAATTTTTTTACGTTCTACATGTTTTAAATGTTTAAGCTCGTGTTCTAATTTTTCAAAACCTTTAGCGGTGATAGGAAATTTTGTATTCATAATTATATTGTATAGATTTAGTAATTTTAGTATACTATTTTCAATAATATAGATTTCAGTAAGTATATTTGTAATAGTGAAATTTGTCAAATAAGCCTTTTTAATTATTTGGCATTGCCTAAATATCGTCATTGCAAGTGGTCCTTGTCTAAGCAGATTCTGTTATGTCATGCCTGCGAAAGCAGGAATGACATCGAATACTGTTCGCAATGATGTTGGCATTATTTCTCATATAACAATAGCAACAAATTAGTAATCTTATGGAAATTAAAGATTTTGACTTTGAGAAAAAGCGTAAAATTTTCCACCTATCGGCTATAATATTTCCGCTGCTTTATTTATTTATTCCAAGAACCGCTATTACGTTATTATTATTTATAATAACGGCTATTACATTATATTTAGATGTATCACGTCATAATAATGCAAAAATTAGTGAATTTGTAACTAGATTTTTTTCAAAAGTTATAAGGCTTGAAGAAAATAACGGTTCTTTTGCTTTAAGCGGCGTTAGCTTTATGATGATCGGTTTTTTCTTAACTGCTCTTCTTTTTCCTAAAAATTTAGTGATTTGTTCGTGGTTGATTTTAATTATTTCAGATTGTTTAGCGACTCTTGTCGGCGTTAAAATAGGAAATACCTTAGGTAACGGTAAATCTATAGCCGGTTCTATTACCTTTTTAGCTTCTGCAATTTTTATAAGTATATTAGTGTATTTCTACTTAGGATATAATACGAGTTTTATTATTATTATTATAAGCTGCATAGGGGCTACAGTAGCTGAATTTTATTCAAAAGATTTGAGAATTAACGATAATTTGTCTATACCGCTTTCTTATTGTCTTTCTACAGCTATTCTTTCCTACATATTGTAATATAATGAGAATTGCACCGGAATTTTATGAGTTCTTAAGAAACCGTATTAACATATCGGATGTAGTGCGGCAAAAAGTAGCTTTAACTAGAAAATCCGGTAACTATATAGGTTTATGTCCCTTCCATCAAGAAAAGACCCCATCGTTTACGGTTAGTAATAGTAAGAGATTTTTCTATTGTTTTGGTTGTAAAGCAGCCGGTGACGTTATAAAATTTACTTCTAATATTAGCGGTTTATCTTATAATGAGTCTGCTATAAAGCTTGCAATCGATTACGGTATAGAGATACCGAAATTAACTGCAAAACAGAAAGAATTTTATGAAGAATCCGATGAAATTCTAAATATTTTAGAACTCGCCAATAAGTTTTTCAGGACACAATTAACACCTGAAATATTACATTATCTACACGAAAGGGGTATTACCGAAGAAACAGTAAAAGAGTTTTCAATAGGTTTTGCCCCGAAGAATAATAAATTTGAAAAATTTTTTCACGATAAAAATATAGATATTATAAAGCTTGGTAAAGCAGGGCTAATCGGCAAGCGAGAAAACGGTGAAATATATAATTTATTTTCTAACCGTATTACTATTCCAATTAGAAATATTTACAATAAAATTGTAGGCTTTGGCGGTAGAGTACTAGGGGAGGGGCTGCCTAAATACTTAAATTCACCTGAAACTACAGTATTTCAAAAAAGTGAAACTCTATACGGTGAGCATAAAGCGATAAGCAGTAGCTATAAAAAAAATCATTCGATTTTAGTAGAAGGTTATTTTGATGTTATAGCACTACATCAAGCAGGTTTTAGTGAAACGGTTGCGAGTCTCGGTACTAGCGTTACTGAGAATCACTTACATAAATTATGGCGTGCTGGCGATGAAATTATATTATGTCTTGACGGAGATAATGCAGGCATAAAAGCTAGTATAAGAACTATTAACTTAGCATTACCGCTTATTAATAGTGAAAAGAAAATTTCTTTTATTAGGTTACCAAGCGGACTTGATCCCGACGATGCAGTAAATAAAAACGGTGCTGATTTTTTTGCAAAGCTTATAGATAAAAGAATAAGCTTATCAGAAATGATTTGGCATATTGAGTATAGCGGCAAGAGTTTTAAAACTGCGGAAGAAAAAGCTAATTTAGAAAAAAATTTAAAAAATTATTGCAGCAAAATATCGGATAGTGATTTAAAAGTAAGTTATTACAGGTTTTTTAAAGATCAAATATGGCAAAATTTAGTTACAACGCAGAAGAAAGCTACAACTAAAAACTCAAATTTGACTCCTATAATTTCAAGTCACGGCTATTCGGAGCTTGAAATACTAGAACACGCTTTTTGTGCTTTGTTGGTTAAATTTCCTATAATACTTGAAGAAAAAGATATTAGAGATTTCATCTTAAATTTAAATTTTAATAATAAATCGCTTGAAGAATTCCGTAATTGGTATTTAAACGAGATTATAGATAATAACGTAGAAGCAAGTGAAATTACTGCAATTGTGGAAAAAACTAGCTTTTTTGATATTTTTTTATTATTATCAAAAACGGATAATTTGTTTTTAGATATCTCATTTAATAAAAATAATATCAGACTGGATTTATTATGGCAGTGGCTACATAAGAAATATTATCTAATAAATTTACAACAAGAATACGCTGTTACCATAAACAGTACTGACAATCATGACTTTGAAAAAGTTTTATTATATAAAAAAGAAATTCTGAAGATTGCAAATGAACTGCAAGTTTTAAACGAATCTTTTATTAATCACACGATAACTTAATTATTTCAAACTTCTTTTAAAAGAAAAAAGCATATAGGTATTTAATGAGCAATAGCAATATAGACAATGATCTAGATAAAATAGATAGTTTACTTAAAAAAGCTAAATCTAAAAAGATACCGGTCACTTATGATGATATAAACAACGCTCTTCCTCTTAATAAAAATCCTTCAATAAGACAATTAGAGGAAGCTATATTAAAATTTTCCGATGCAGGAGTAGATATGTTAGAATCTAATGAAGATGATGAAATTAAGCTTGATATCGGAATGGATGAAGAATTTAAGCTATCTACCAATGTTGATAATGAACCTGAGGATGAGGTAGAAGAAGAAAATATAGGTACTACCGATGATCCTGTAAGATTATATCTTAAGGATATGGGGGGAGTCAATCTTTTAACTCGTGAACATGAAGTAGAAATAGCAAAAAGGATTGAGGAAGGACATAAAACAATGACTGCTTCCTTATGTAGAAGCCCTATTGCTATGCGTTGTTTTATAGTATGGTATGAAGATTTAGTTAATGAAAAAATGTTACTACGTGATCTGATAGATTTAGAAGCTAACATGTTACATGACGAAACACCCGAAAATGATGAAGAAAATAGTAGTGAGACCGAAGGAGAAGAGCATGAGGATAATCACTTATCTATGTCTAGAGTAGAAACGCAGATATTACCTAATGTTATAGAGCGTATGAAAAAGATTGCTTTTATCTGCGAAGAGCTACTCATTGAAGCTAAAAAATGTTATGAGAAATCTTTTGAGCCGAAGGTTTTACAAAATAGCAAAAAATATAATAATTTGGAATTATTAATAAATGAAGTTTCGGAAATACATTTTAATTCTAAAAGAACGGAAGAAATTTTAGGTAAGATGTATGGAATAAATCGTAATTTAATTAATAAAGAAACAACTTTTTTAAAACTTGCTGAAAAATATGGAGTAACTCGCCAAAATTTCCTTGATGAATATATAGGATCGGTTATCAATGCAGCATGGAAAGAAAAAATGCTGAAAAATAAAAAAGTTGCTTGGAAAGAGTTAATGACTAAAGAATCGGATTATATAGATCAAATGATTGCTGAATTATCAGTTATAGAATCTAAAACCGGTCTTTTAGTTAATGATTTTAAAAAACTAGTGAATACTATACAAAAAAGCGAGAGACAAACGTTACAAGCAAAAAAAGATATGATAGAAGCGAATTTACGTTTAGTTATATCTATTGCTAAAAAATACGCTAATAGAGGATTGCAGTTTTTAGATTTAATTCAAGAAGGTAATATAGGACTTATGAAAGCGGTGGATAAATTTGAATATCGCCGTGGTTATAAATTCTCTACCTATGCTACGTGGTGGATTAGACAAGCTATAACAAGAGCTATTGCCGATCAAGCAAGGACTATACGTATTCCTGTGCATATGATTGAAACAATTAATAAGATACTACGTACTTCAAGACAAATGCTTAATGAACTCGGATACGAACCAACAGCAACGGAAATCGCTAACCGTCTTTCAATGCCGCTTGATAAAGTGCGTAAAGTCATGAAAATAGCTAAAGAACCTATAAGTCTTGAGAATCCCGTAGGTGATGATAGTGACGGCGGTCAATTAGGCGATTTTATCGAAGATAAGAATGCAGTAGCACCGATTGATGCGGCAATTCAGTCAAATTTACGAGAAGTTACCACTAGAGTACTTGCAACCCTTACGCCTCGTGAAGAAAGAGTGCTTAGAATGCGTTTCGGTATAGGTATGAATACTGACCATACATTAGAAGAAGTAGGGCAGCAATTTAAAGTAACTAGAGAACGTATAAGACAAATCGAGTCAAAAGCTTTAAGAAAGTTACAACATCCTATTAGATCCAAAAAACTTAATAGCTTTAGAAGCGGAGGAAAGCGTGGTGACGGTAATCCATCGGATTTACTAGAAGCATGATAATACTTATACTGTCATCCCGTGATTTGGGATCTCAGGACATGGGCTGTGATACAAGATCCCGTGGTCAAGCCACGGGATGACAGTGGGCTATTATGTATCGATATAAAATTACCATTGAATATTTAGGCACGGATCTTGCAGGTTGGCAAAGACAAGCAGGAGTAATGTCGGTACAGCAGATATTAGAAGAAGCGATTTATAAATTTTCCGGTGAACAGGTGATATTGTTTGGGTCAGGAAGGACAGATGCCGGTGTTCATGCTATAGGTCAAGTAGCACATTTTGATCTTTCAAAATATTTAGAACCTCACAAAATTATTACAGCTATCAACTATTTTGCAAGACCGTATGCCGTAGGAGTATGGAATTGTGAATTAGCCCCCAATAAGTTTCATGCTAGGTTTTCGGCTACTTCTCGTTATTATATATATAGAATTATTAATAGACCTTATCCATCGGTAATTGATTTAAATAGAGCATGGTGGATTAGTTCACCTTTAGATGTTCCGGCTATGCAACAAGCTGCCGTCTATCTATTAGGCAAACATGATTTTACTTCATTTAGGGCTAGCTCATGTCAATCAAAATCATCAATTAAAACTTTAACTGAACTTAATATTATTAAAGAAGACGAAGAAATAAAATTATATCTTTCAGCCCCGTCATTTTTGCATCATATGGTACGTAATATTGTCGGCAGTTTAGTACTTGTTGGTAAAAATATTTGGCAGGCAGAACAAATTAAAGATGTTTTAGAAGCCAAAGATAGAAAAGCCGCTGGTCCTACTGCTCCCGCCTCCGGTCTTTATTTTGTGAAAACAGCGTATTAACAACCATAAATTTTGTCATTACAATGCCTCCCTGCATAGGCATTGTTATGTGGATACCACCTTGTCATTGCGAGGAAATTACGAAGTAATTGACGAAGCAATCTCAGGATATTTGACTAGATTGCCACGCAAGTACTACGGTTGCTCACAATGACAACCGGGTATCCATCTACAAAGCACACTCGTAATGACGTCCTAAATTAGTATACACTACGACACTGTCAATAAACTGTATAATTTTTCATGGATATTAGTTAGCTTACCTATATCATTTCCACCGGCTTGAGCAAGGCTTGCTTGTCCACCTCCGCCGCTGCCACCTAAGAATAAAGAAAGTTTTTTTGCAATTATATCTGCATTGTATTTGTCTGTTATAGCTTTACTCACCGCAACCGTAATAGATAATTTACCAATTCCCTCGGCAATATATACCATTATCAAATCTTCTACTTTTTTTGTTAAATTTTCGGCAGCTTGACGTAATATTTTATTGTCTATATTTCCTACTTTTTTATATAATAGTTTTATTCCTGTTATTTGTGCAGCTTGCTTTTCAATTTGCTCTATACTTAAATCTAAACTAGCTAGAAGAGTTTTTTCTAACTCTTTCTCAACTTCCTTGTTACGCTCTAAGATATTATTAACCTTAGTAATAAGTTCATTTTTATTAGTTTTGAAACTGCTTTCTATCGATTTAAGTAAACTATCCTTTTCTCTCATTAATGTAATTACGAATTCACCGCAAACTGCTTCAATTCTACGAACACCTGCTGCTATAGCACTTTCGTTTGTGATTTTAAAGCAACCGATGTCACCGGTACGTCTGACATGCGTACCGCCGCATAATTCTAAAGAAGTCTCACCTATCTTAACTACTCTTACTTCAGAGTCGTATTTCTCGCCAAACAGTGCCATAGCTCCTTGTTTAATTGCATCGTCAGTTGCCATTAATGTAGTAGTTACTTCATGATTATCTCTAATAATCTCATTTACCTTATCTTCGATTAAAGTGATTTCTTCATTAGTCACAGCTTTAGAATGGCTAATATCAAAGCGTAAATAAGTCGGAGCGACTAACGAACCTTTTTGAGTAACATGTTTCCCAAGTACCTCATGCAGTACTGCATGTAATATATGCGTTGCCGAGTGATGAATTCTTAAATTTTGCCTATATCTTATGTCTATACTAAAATTAGCATTCTCGCCTACGTTAATCTGCCCCTTTTTCAAAATACATTTGTGGATTATAATAGAACCTAAATATTTTAAAGTATCTATTACTTCTACTTCAGAATCTTTTGCAAATATCGTTCCAATGTCACCTATTTGACCGCCTGATTCACCGTAGAAAGGAGTTTGGTTGCTGATTAGTAGGAATTGTGTATCCATTTCTTTTATATCATTAACTAAATTATTATTTTTGATTAATGCAATTATTTTACATTTTGCTTCATTAAGTGTATATCCTAAAAACTCTGTGCTACCATGTTGCTCTTTGATATCAAACCACAACTGATCGGTTTTTGATTCACCGGAGCCAAGCCAAGATTTTCTAGCACGTTCTTTTTGCATAAGCATTTGCTCTTCAAACCCTTTGTGATCAACGGCAATATCACGGTTTTTTAGAATATCTTCGGTTAAATCAAGCGGAAATCCGTAAGTATCGTATAGTTTAAATGCTACTTCTCCTGATAATTCATTACCTTTTGTTAGTGTTTCTGTTTCTTCGGTAAGAAGTTTGAGACCACGTTCTAATGTGGCTTTAAATCTAATTTCTTCTTGTTCTAAGATACTGCTTATAAAGCTTTCTGCTCTTTTAAGTTCAGGATAAACATTCCCCATTAAATCAACAAGTTTTGGCAGTAATTTATACATTAACGGTTCTTTTGACCCAAGCATATGAGCATGCCTCATGGATCTTCGCATAATGCGGCGAAGTACGTAACCACGCCCCTCATTTGAAGGAATAACGCCGTCAGCTATTAAAAAGCTACTTGCTCGTAAGTGATCGGCAATAACTCGGTAAGAAAATTTAGCTTCTCCCTCTACTTTCACTTTTACTATATTTTCGGTAAAATTAATTATTTCCTGAAATAAATCTATATCATAATTGTTGTTAACATGCTGTAATACTGCCGTTATACGCTCAAGACCCATACCGGTATCGATAGATTTTTGCGATAATTCTATGCTAGTATCTTTATCGATTTGTTCATATTGCATAAATACTATATTCCAAATCTCGATAAATCTATCACCGTCTTCATCTTTAGTGCCAGGAAGTCCGCCATATATTTGTTCACCGTGGTCGTAAAAAATTTCGGAACAAGGACCGCAAGGGCCAGTATCACCCATTGACCAAAAATTATCGTTTGTTTTGATCTTTATGATGCGATCATCCCCAAAACCTGCTATTTTTTTCCAATAAGCAGCTGCTTCGTCATCAGTATGATAAATTGTTGCATAAAGCTTGTCTTTTGGGAGTTCAAATTCTTTAGTCAATAAATTCCAAGCGTAATATATCGCTTGTTCTTTAAAATAGTCACCGAATGAAAAATTACCTAGCATTTCAAAAAAGGTATGATGTCTTGCCGTATAACCGACATTCTCAAGGTCATTATGCTTGCCGCCGGCTCTAAGAGACTTTTGACTAGTTACTGCTTTGTTATAAGGTCTTTTTCCTTGTCCGGTAAAAACATTTTTAAATTGTACCATTCCGGAATTAACAAACATTAAGCTAGGGTCATTGTGTGGAATTAACGAGCTGGCCGGTACATGTGTATGATTATTTGCTTTAAAGTAAGTTATAAATTTACTTCTAACTTCTTCGGTGGTAAATTTAGTCATGGTAAGATATATTATTTAATGTTATGTCATTTCGGAGAGGATCATTTTTCGTCATGGCGAGGAAAATTACGTAGTAATTGTACGTACGCAATCTCGTGCCAAAGTCCTGAGATTGCCACGCTCCTTATCAGTCGTTTGCAATGACGGTTCGGGTATCCACGCAGAAATGACGTCTCCAGTATAGTAAAATACACTGAATTATGATTAAAATAAATTTATTTATGAAAAATATTTTTGATTCGATCAAATTACATTTTGTTCAATTTGCTACAAAATTAAAAATATTTTCTTTCAAAAGAAAAAAGATTGTGGTGTTACTAGGTAATAAAGGTGTATTTCTTAGTACTTTTCTCGATAATAAATTATTAGATAAATTATTTATCCCTACTCGAGAACAGATAGACTTAAATCCTTATAAAAACTTTTTTAGTAAATTTCCAAAAAGCGATATTTATTTTTTACTTGACGGCAGTGAATGTAAAACACGGCACGATCAAATACCTATATTACAGTCAATAGTTAAACTTGATCCTATTGAACAATTTATTGAAGGTTATTTTAATAAAGAAGACATTATAGCACATTGTGTTTACGAAATTACTACTACCCCAAGTGAAATTTGGTCGACTTTAATTATGTCGTGTCCATTTGAAACACCTTTAAGTGATATAATTTCATGCATTATAGATAACAGATCTCTTGATTTAAAAGGAATTTACTTTTTAACGTTAGAGCTAAAAGTTATTATAAATAAAATAGTGCAGAACATAGAAAATGATAAATATAACGATTATTTTCAAATTTGTGTATATGTATCACAAGCTAGCGGTATAAAATTTATTATCAAACATAAAAATAATATAATAACAATTAGAAATCTTGAGTATCCATTTGATAAAACAACCGGCTATGTTCAAGGTATTATAGAACAAGAAATTAATGATTGTTTGATATTATTTAAAAACTATATAAGTAATCTTGACCAAAGAGTCTGTATAATTCTTATAGTAGATGAAGAGTTAAAATCTTTATTAGAATCAACAAATCTTGAAGAACGCCCTGTAATCTTTATACCGGTTGATAATATGCTAAATAAGCAAACTCTAGAAAAAGAAAGATTTATAGATACGAATATTAGTAGACTGTTTCTAGAATATAAGAGTTTTCCCGCTTATAATAATAATTTAAAATCAATAAAAAAACTAGTTACTATAAAGGATCTGACATTTAAATTATATAGTGCATTACTTATAATATTAATATTAGTGGTCGGTATTATCAAATATAATACAAAACAAAATTACAAAGACATAAATTCTATTAATGAGAAATATTATGCAATAAATCAAGAATATGATGATATCAAATATAAATATCCTTATATTAAAAATACTACTAGCCTAGCTGATTTATATGTAATAGAAAAATTACTAGAAGCACCGGTACCACTGCCGTTTGATTTACTTAAAAGGCTAATAATTACTTTAAATCCGGTTTTTAAATTAGAAGAAATTAAATGGGAATTAACAAATATAGATAATATTTTGTTAGTTTCTAAGAGACAATTAATAATCAAGTTAATACTTAAATATCATACTAATAATCTATCGGTGGATGAATCTCTAAAGATGCTAGATGATCATATAACAAACGCAAAAAATAAATTATCTAATTTGCAGATAGATTATGTTATATATAAGGATAAAATACTTGATATATTCGGTAAGGTAGTAATTCCTTTATCGGTTAATATAGTTGATAATAAAACGTAATATTTCATGTCATTCCCGCGTAGGCGGGAATGACATAAACCATGCAACGGCACTAATAACCCAAGGTAAAAATAATGTTTGAAAAATATATTATGTATTTAAAGAATCTTATATTTTTTCAATTTATTATATATTTCTTCTTTATTTCCTTAACTATTTGGATAATAAAAATTTTCCAGCAAGAATACAGTAAATCTATTCTTGATAAACAAGTTTTACAAGAAAATCTAACAGAGGAAGTTTTAAAGCTTTATTCTGTCATTAACTCTAAAGAAGAAATATTAGAATCGTACAAAAAATATGTAGATTTAAGCGTGCCAAGTAGTGTGAGTTGTTTAAATTATCAAGAACTAATTCCTAAAATAAAAAGCTTAAGCAATAAATATGATTTAGTAGAACCTATAGATGTATTTATAAATTCAGTATTTTTTAAAAATAATGTTCAGGCGATTGAAGGAGAAGGTGAATCGATTCATGTAAATAATTATAGCATAAATATAAAATATGCATGTGCAGATTTTTTGACTTTTCTAAAAATATTCTCTGAAATTTATTCTTATATGCCTCCTAATACTCTTATATCTTTTGTACGAGTACGTAATGAAGAAGTGTTAACACCTAAGAATATATATAAACTTTCAGTAAATCATGTTCCTAATCTTATTTATGCTAAATTGATATTATATATCAGAGAATTAGCCTCAAAATAAATTACCAAAATGAATAATGCAATAGTACTTAATAACGTAAATACTAATTTATTTAAAAAAGATATTGTTAATAATTTTGTCAATAATCTTATGAAATCTACTTGCTATACTATTGCAAATATGCTTGCTATAGATTATACGCTAAGGCTTAATTCTAAACCAAAGGCTGAAGAATATATTAATAAATGTATTTCTAGACTCAAAAATTATTTAGGTATGCGGGTTGTTAACGATGATAATTTTTCCGTAGCATTAGAGTTATTTGCAATAATGATTACTTCTGAAGACGAAAATGAGCAAAATAAGAATAATATTTTAGAGCAATCACAAGATATAATAGCAGAAAATCTTGTAGAAGTTTATTTTGGAGATGAAATAAATAGTACCGAAAAAGAAAAAATTAAAAATATATTTAAAACTCTTTTAAAAGAGAAGAATTTTGATAAAATAATAAATTATGCGGAGTCTCACAAAAAATTATTTAAGGTTTCTGTAATGTATGCCATGAAGAAATATAATAATATTGATAAAGCAACCATCTATATAAAGAAAGAATTTAATAAAATATTAGAGATGTCTTTAGTATTTACACAAAAAAGTAATATATTTAAACAAGCAACTGGAAAAATCGCCGGTGCTGTTTGTGCTTTATTAGTCGGAGCAATCAGTGTTGCGACTGCAGGAGCGGCTTTTTCTATCATAGTTGTACCGGCATCAATTTTTGCCGTCAGATATGCACCTGAACTTGGTGAAAAAATTGGAGGATTAATTTTGAATAATGATAATGCAATAAAACTAGAACAAAGCAATATAGATAAGTTTATGAAAACATTACAAAATGATAAAGAAAGTCTTCTATCTCAAGAAAAAACAAAAAACATCAAACAAAATATTAAAGTTTCTTCTTCTCAAATCAATGTTAAATTAACTAAGAAAGTGGTTAATGAAAAACATAGATAGGGTATAGTCATTGCGAGAAGAATTACGCAGTAATTCGACGAAGCAATCCAGTAAAAATTCTGTAAATCAGAATTTTTTTTAATTATTTTTCTAGATTGCCACATCTCTACGCTCCTCGCAATGACAACTACGGTATCAACGCAAGCAAAGCTATTTTTACTTGAGAATATAAAATATTACTCTTAGTATCTTTTTTTAAATCAATAAAATAACTTAATGAGAAAAGTAGTAATATCCGGCATGATCGGCAACGCTTTAGAATGGTATGATTATGTATTATATGGGCAATTTGCTTATATTATAGGGTAGCATTTTTTTCCGGATCCAGAAATGCAAGAGACGTTAACTTTTGCGGTATTTGCTGCAGGCTTTGTAGTACGACCGCTCGGCGGTATTATTTTCGGTAATATAGGTGATAGATTCGGTAGACGTACTGCTTTGGTGATGGGTATTATAGCTATGGCAATACCGACTGCCGGGATAAGGGCTCTTACCAAGTTATATAAAACTATTGGAATTGTCGTTCCTATTATTTTAACTATTATCAGACTCATACAAGGTTTTTCTTTAGGAGGGGAATTTAGCGGTTGTATTTCGTATATTGTAGAACATGCTTCGTTCGAGCAGCGAGGACTTGCGGGGAGTAGCTCAGAGGATACCTTTTATTTCCGGTTTATTTATTAGCTCCGTAGGTTTATATATTAGAAAAAACCTAGCAGAAAGTCCTATTTATAAAAAAGCTAAGGGAACAAGGCATTGAGCACGTTTTCCTTTACGAGAAACATTAACAAAATACCCAAAAGAACTCTAATTATCGCACTTGGTCTGTATATTACCGTAACTGCTTCTTTTTATACTTCTACGGTTTTTATTGGTAATTTTATGCAAACACTCGGTTATACTAATCAGCAAAGCACAATTGTTAGTAGTATAATATTAATCGTAATAATGATAGTATTTCCTATATCTGCGTATGTTTCGGATAAGGTGGGGCGACGTCCTGTACTAATATTGGGGATTATCTTGTTAATTTTATCAGTCTATCCTATTTTTGTAGTCTTAGGGTCGATGAATTTTACTTTAGCTATAATATCTCAAGTAATATTTGCTGGAGTTATTAGCATCTATATGGGGCCTATTCCAACGGTTTTAGTAGAGATATTTCCGATTAGCATAAGATATTTACCGGTGTTGCACTTTCATACAACCTTGCAGCTGCTATATTTAGCGGTACTGCTCCAATGTTAGCAATGATATTAACGAAAGTTACCGGAGACAATTATGCTATTGCATATTATTTAATTGCACTTGCCTTGTTATCTTCTATAATTCTAAAATTCTATAAAGAAACCTATAAAAAGAATCTAGTAAATTAATATGAGCGAAGTTTTTGAAATACCAAACGGTGAAAGCAAGGTTTTACTCCATTGTTGTTGTGCTCCTTGTGTTGGCCCTTTAATGGAAAAAATGATCGATACCGGCATTAAGTTTATGCTTTTTTTCTATAATCCTAATATTCATCCTAAAAAAGAATATGAGCTTCGTAAAAACGAAAATATTAAATTTGCTGAGAAACATAATATAGAATTTATCGATGCAGATTATGATCCACAAAATTGGTTTAGGCGTGCTAAAGGGATGGAGCTTGAGCCTGAGAGAGGTATACGCTGTACAATGTGTTTTGATATGCGTTTCGAGCGTACGGCTTTATATGCTTATGAGAACGGCTTTAAAGTTATAACTAGCTCGCTTGGTATTTCTAGATGGAAAGATATGAACCAAATTAATGAATCAGGAACTAGGGCGGCATCTCATTATGAAGGGGTGACCTATTGGACTTATAATTGGCGTAAAGATGGCAGTGCTAGCAGAATGTACGAAATTGCAAAAGAAGAGCACTTTTATAAACAAGAATTTTGCGGCTGTGTTTATTCTTTCCGTGATACTAACGATTGGCGAGTAGCAAACAATCGTCCTAAAATCGAGATCGGCAAGGAGTATTATTAAGACCTCAAATTAATAAAAGAATATTTTATTTTTTTGCATCTTTATATTATAATAATCTGGACAATCTAGCTATATGAGGATTTTATATGAATAAATGGCAGTTACACGAAGCAAAGAATAAGTTAAGTAATATTATTGATATTGCAATGCATGGTACCCCTCAATGTATTACAAAAAGGGGTGAAGAAGCAGTTGTAATTATTAGTATAAAAGACTATAAACAACTTACTAAACAAAAACCTGATTTCAAAGAATATTTATTGAGCATACCTAAGACAGATAATTTGGATATTCAGAGAGCAAAAGGATATGCTAGAGATTTTGAATTATGAAATATTTATTAGATACTAATATTGTATCTGAAATTCAAAAGAAAAAATCCAATTCTCAAGTAGCAGCATGGTTTTCAATTATTCATTTTAGCCAGTTATACTTGAGTTGTATTACTATCGGCGAAATAAGAAAGGGAATATCAAAATTAGCAAGGAAAGATAAAATAGCAAGTTTGAAATTAGAAAAATGGTTAGAAAGAATAATAATAGATTATAATGAAAGAATTCTTAATATTGATAAAGAAATATGTGAGGAGTGGGGTGAATTAATGAGTATTGATAGTACAAATGCAATCGATGCTTTAATAGCTGTACAGGCAAAACAAAGTAATATGATACTAGTTACTAGAAATATTAAACATTATAATATGTTTAATATAAAAATATTTGATCCTTTTAACTGATCAAAATTTTCTTTCCCAATAATAATACCCTATGAAAAAACTATCATTTCAGCAAATTATTCTGACATTACAAAATTATTGGCAGGATTATGGCTGTGCAATATTGCAACCTTACGATGCCCATGTTGGAGCCGGTACGTTTCACCCTGCAACTGTACTTCGCTGCCTTGGTACTAAACCTTGGTCTGTTGCATATGTTCAGCCATCAAGAAGACCAGGGGATAGCAGGTATGGCATGCATCCTAATAGAATGCAGCATTATTATCAGTTTCAAGTTATCTTAAAGCCGTCTCCAGATAATATTCAAGAGTTATATCTTAAAAGCTTAGAATGTTTAGGCATAGATTTAAAAATTCATGATATCAGATTTGTTGAAGATGATTGGGAGTCGCCAACCTTAGGTGCTGACGGACTTGGCTGGGAAGTATGGTGTAACGGTATGGAAGTATCGCAATTTACTTATATGCAGCAAATCGGTGGTATTGAATGCCGTCCCGTTGCCGGTGAAATCACTTATGGACTCGAGAGGCTTGCTTTATATATTCAAGGTGTTGATGAAGTAAGAGAGCTTGATTGGAGCGGGCAAGTAGGCGAAAAAGCTTTAAAATACGGTGAAGTGGATTTCGAAGCTGAAGGGCAATTTTCAAAATATAATTTAGAGCTTGCCGATAGTGAAATGTTACTGCGACATTTCAAGGATAGCGAAGACCAGTGTGAGAGATTAATCAAAGCTAATTTACCTATGCCAGCTTATGATGAATGCCTTAAGGCAAGTCATGCATTTAATCAACTAAATGCACTTGGAGTAATCAGCGTCACTGAGCGTGCTTCTTATGTTTTAAGAGTGCGTCATTTAGCTAGAATTTGTTGTACAAAATGGTTGGAGATGAACAAGTGAGCGAGTTATTATTAGAACTATTTAGCGAAGAAATTCCGGCTTTTATGCAAAAAAATGCTGAAGAGGGTTATTTAAATATATTCACGAAAATTTTTGAAGAAAACGAAATATTTGCAAAAGTACAAGTATTCGCGGGACCTCGCAGGATAACGCTGCATGTTACCCATTTGCCAAAGATAACTTTGCCAAAAGAGGAAGAAATTAAAGGACCAAGCATAGAAGCTCCGGAAGCCGCTATTAACGGCTTTTGTAAAGCTCATAATGTTAGTAAATTAGAGCTTCCTACTAAATTAATTAGTAATCAGCTATATTATTTCTTTGTCAAAAAAACAGAAGAAAGAGAAATAAAAGAGATTTTGCCGGAGATTATTATAGAGGCTATTAATAAATATAGTTGGGCAAAATCGATGTTTTGGGGTGATTACAAAATAAAATGGATTAGACCTCTGCGAAATATTTTATGCATATTTGACGGCGAAATATTACCGATGCAATTTGGGCATTTAACCGCTAATAATATTACGTATGGGCATCGTCTTACTGATAATAAAAAATTAGAAGTAGCAGATTTTGAAGATTATAGAAATAAGCTTTTAGAAAATCATGTTATTTTAGAAAGAGCAAAGAGAGAGGCAATAATTAAAACCGGTTTACTGGAACTAGCAAATTCTCATGAGTTAATTATAAAAGAAGATAATCGTTTAGTAGAAGAAGTAGTAGGGCTTAGCGAATTTCCTGTTGTGCTGCTTGGAAAAATACCGCAAAAATTTTTAGAGTTACCTAAAGAAGTACTTATTTCTTCGATGCGTACGCATCAGAAATATTTTTGTTTATTTGATAAAACAGGAAATTTCACACCGTATTTTCTCTTTGTCAGTAATGGCAGATTTACAAATGCTGAACTAGTTATTCAAGGTAACGAGAAAGTTCTATCGGCACGTCTTTCGGATGCTTTATATTTTTGTAAGCAGGATATAGCTAAAACTTTAGAATCAAGATTAGGCCAATTAGAAGCTGTAACATTTCATGCAAAGCTTGGTAATTTAAGAGAAAAAATTGAACGCATAACCGATATTTGTAATTATATAGCTCCAAATAATAAGGATTTGATTACAGCAGCTAGACTTTGCAAAAGTGATCTTGTTTCTGAGATGGTCGGGGAATTTCCTGATTTACAGGGGATTATGGGTTATTATTATGCAAAACATGAAGGGCTAAATGCAGAAATAGCCGCTGCAATTAGAGACCATTATAAACCGCAAGGTTTGAGCGACAATTTACCAAGTGGAAATGCGGCTTTACTTGCTTTAGCTGATAAGCTAGATAGTTTAGTAGGTTTGATGATAGCAGGGGAAACACCAACAGGCTCAGGTGATCCATATGCCTTAAGACGTCAAGCTCTTGGTATAATAAGAATAATACTTGAAAATAAATTAGAGCTAAATTTTAATGATTTAATTAATTTTTCTATAAACTTATATAAAGATTCATCTGACGAAAATAAGAATTTAATAATATCTTTTTTTGAAGAAAGAGCAAAATTTTACTTTAAAAATGACTATGATATTGCGTTAATTAATGCAGTTCTTGACTTAAATTTAGTAGATACAAACTTTAAGCTTGATGCGTTAAAAGAATTTTTAATAGAAGACGCAGGCAAGCAATTATTAAATGCTTACAAACGAGTTAGCAATATAATTGGTGATCAGAAAATTACCGGCTTAGTTGATGTGAGTCTCTTTAGTACACAACCTGAAAAAGAATTATTTGAAGTAATCCAAAAAATTTCTCTGCAAATTATAGATAGTATAGCTGATAAAGATTATAAGAAAGCATTAAATTTATTATCGTCTCTATTAACTCCCATTACTAGCTTTTTTGATAATGTACTCGTTAATGACTCTGATCCAAAGATCGCTCAAAATCGTTTGTCGTTATTACAGAATATTTGTGAATTATTTGATAAAGTAGCTAAGTTTAACCGCTTATGATAAACAAAGCAGTTCAATTTATAAAATCAGGTAAAGTGGTTGTTTTTCCGACTGAAACAGTCTATGGGATTGGTGCGGATGCCACAAATAATGAGGCGTGTTTAAAGATTTTTCAGTTCAAAGAGCGTCCTGCTATCAATCCGCTTATCGTGCATGTCTCCTCCATAGAGCAAGCAAAGGAAATAGGGGAGTTTGACGATTTAGCTACAAAAATAGCAGAACAATTTTGGTCTGGACCATTATCTATAGTTGTCCCTTTAAAAGAGAATGCAAATATTGCTCCTAGCGTAACAGCAGGACTAAATACCATAGCACTTCGGATACCATCTTATCCTGTAGCGTTAGAGCTTATCAGACAATCAGGCATACCTATAGCTGCCCCAAGTGCTAACCCTTCAAACTATATTAGTCCGACTAACGCTGAGCATGTCACAAAACATTTTAAGGATAATCAGGAAATTTTTATTTTAGCACCTGAAATCTATCAATCTAAATATGGGCTAGAGTCAACGATAATTGATACAACAACTGTTACTCCTACTATTCTTAGAGAAGGGTTTATAACTGCTGAAATTTTAGGAGAAATACTAGGGATGGAAGTTTTAAAAGCATCAGAGACAAGTACTATAAAAGCTTCAGGAATGCTTGCAAAACACTATTCACCAAAAGTACCGGTTAGGCTAAATGCTATAAATTTAGAGGATAAAGAAATCGGATTAAATTTTAGCAATAGCAATCTTACAGGAAGATTTTCATTAAACTTAAGTGTAAAAGGTGACTTTATAGAAGCCGCTGCAAATCTTTATGCTTATTTAAGAATACTTGACGATTATGCTGCATCTCATGATGTAAGAGGTATAGCAGTTAGCCCTATACCTCAAGTGAATATAGGGGCTGCAATTAATGATCGCCTAAAACGTGCCGCAAAATCATAAATTTCGGCGTTCTATTCGCCTTAATAGCTTTTTGATGATATTTGGTAATTACATAGTTATCGTGCGGTTTTAAATAATCATTTTTATTTATAATTTCAAAATTACCGTTCTGCTGTATTAACTCTATTGCTTCATAAAAATAATTTTCGATATCGGAAGCAAATACTAAATTACCATTGTCTTTTAGCTTATCTTGTAAAAGCTTAAGTCGTTCTTTATTGAAAATACGTTTCTTTTTTTGCTTATTTTTTACCCATGGATCGGGAAATAAAATATAAATTCCATCAAGGCTATTACTTGGTATCTCATTTAATATTAAATCCAAATTATTAGGGAATAATAAAAAATTCGTGATATTTTGTTCGCCTGCAAGCTTTAAAACATTTGCAACTCCGTTTAAATATACCTCTATCCCAATAAAAAGTGCATTAGGATTCATTTTAGCTTGATTAATGAAATGCTCACCCATACCAAAGCCTATCTCAAGAAATACTTTACGTTTTTCATTTACAAGCTTTTCTTTAGAAAATAAATATTTTGGTAGTTTGTTATCTAATAAATTCTTTTGCACTCCTGATAAGCTTTTACCGATACGTCTTGCATATGACCGATTGAGATTAATAGGAGAAAATAATATTACCCTACTGTGACCTTGTAGATCCTTATAAACGCTTTCAATATTATAACCATGATCTAAGAAAATTTGGGTTACCGCTTCTTCCTGTTTAAACCCTATTTCTAATATAATCTTACCGTTTGGTTTTAAGAATTGTTTGGCATTTTCGGCGATGAGAGAGTAAGCTTGCAGTCCGTCTTTTTCAGCAAATAAAGCAATAGACGGTTCATAATTGATTGTTTCAATTGCCATCTCTGATTTTTCGCTGTGAGCTATATATGGTGGGTTGCTAACGATAAAATCAAATTTCTGAGTTTCAATATTCTCAAACCAATTACTGTGAATAATCTGAATGCGATCCGTTACCTCATATTTTGCCGCATTACTTTTGATAATGTCTATAGCATCAAGACTTATATCGGTTGCAATTACATTAGCATTCGGTAATTCACATAATAGACTGATAGCAATGCAGCCGCTACCTGTGCCAAGTTCTAGGATATTTAAGAATTTGTCATTGCAGTTTTTGCTTATGTCATTCCCGCGAAAGCAGGGATTCGGTTGCTTTTTTTCTGGATTCCCGCTTTCACGGGAATGACATTGAAATACAACATCCACCAAAACTTCAGTATCGCTTCTTGGAATTAATACATGTTTATTAACAATAAATTCACGTGAGTAAAATTCTTTAACACCTGTAATATATACTATCGGTTCATGCTTTAATCTTCTCGCTAACAGTTTTTCAAAAGCTTCTATCTTGGCTTCATTTAACTGTTCATCAAGATTAATAAGTAAATACTCAATAGGTTTATTTATAACATGCTGTAGTAAAATTCGTGCTTCTAATTGTGGCGAACTAATACCTATTTTATTTAATTTATCTGTAGCGTCACTAAGAATTTGCTTTATAGAACATTGCATGGAAAGTTTTATTTTCTGCCAAAATTTTTCATTTCTAAAATCTCATCTACACTACCTAGCGGTGCTCGTTTTTTAAGTTCAGTAAATTCACGAAATATATTATTACCAAATTTATTCTTATAATATTCGGGTTCCAGAGTTATAATATCTATTTTAAGATAATTTTTGGTTTTAGGTATTTTAATTATTTTCATAAACCGTTTTATGTTATTATATCACCAATTATTTCTGAATAATATCTATATAGCTATTTTTAAAGCTAAGATTTGTTAATGTTTCTAAATCACAAGTGATTAAAGGTTCTTGTTCGTGTTGATTTTTTAATAAATAAGGACTAGTACAAAACCAAGCGAACTCTCCTTTTATCTGGTCAGCAGTTAGTTTATTTAGTACTTCACCATTTTTCCCATACAAAACCAAGTCAGAAAAAGCACCATATCCTGCTTCGGTAAATTTTATGGGAGTTTTCTTCTCACCTAAAATTTGTTTTTTCTCATATTCTTTAATAATAATATGAGTTATATTTTTTGTTGGAACAGTAATCATATATTCTTTTTCCCGGACTGGTTTATAAACTCCCCCTGTTTCTTTGAGAAATTTTGCCAAGTAGTTACATTTACTCCATTAACTTTTACCATATAAAAATGTAAATCATCTTCTACTTCATAATGATAAATTTCTGATTTCACTTCTTGTGCTTTATATAGCTTTGTAAAAAGATGTTGTAAATTAGAATATTTTTCATCTATTTTACTGAAATCAAATTCAGAGAAAATCCGTAGAGCTTGCATATATTGCATGTCTATATTATCAGGTGCTTTTGCTTCTTTGCATGCAACTTTTATAAATTTATTTAATTGTTCTTCTTGCTCATTAAAATCATTTTTTTAAATTCTTCTAAAAATTTTTTTAATAAAAGTTCTTTCCTATAATTTGCATCATCAATATACGTACTATTATTAATATCTATGCCTGTTTTTAATCTTAGAGAAAGAATTTCATTGACGAATTCAGAAATTTTAATTTCATGTTCTGTACTAATATTAGGAAGAGCTGGCAATTTTTATAGATTGCGGTTTAAAAGATAAATTATTATCTAATTTTAAAATAAAATCTTTTACTTCTGGCCAATCTCTATAATTTGATATATCTAAGAAAATAATTTTGTCTGTGGCGGTACTTAAATCTTGCAGAAAAGTAAAAATCTTTTCTAAGTTCGCTTTTTGTTTTTAAGGTTTAAAATACCCTCTTCCATAGAATATAAGGCTTCTTCTAATTTAGCATTAGCTTTTTTCATTTTATAAATAAATATTAATTTTTAATATAATATTAAGGATTAATATTTTGTCAATTATAAACTAATTATCTCTTCCATATCCCTTGGCAACTCACAAGAAAATTCCATAATCTCATTACTAGTCGGATGAGTAAAACTTAAATACCAAGAATGCAGGGCTTGACGTTTAAAATCAATTAATTTTGCTTTTAGTTCAGGGGGAGAATGAGCAATTTTTCGGTCGTTATTGCCGTAAGTTTGGTCGCCGACTATCGAATGCTTTAAATGGCTTAGCTGTACTCTAATTTGGTGAGTTCTACCCGTACTAAGCTTGCACTCCACCATACTAATACTACCTTTATAAAATAATTCTAGAGTCTTATAATGTGTAACGGCTTCTTTGCCGCCATATTTTAATATGGTCATTTTTTGGCGATCGCTTCGGCTGCGACCTATATTATTCTTACTGACTCCTTCTAGCGGATTTATTACTCCCCACACTAACACTTTATATTTCCGTATTACCTGCCTTTGTTCTATCTGATTTGCAAGTAGCATATGTGCTTTATTATTTTTAGCAACTACCATCAAGCCCGTAGTGTCTTTATCTAAACGATGTACTATCCCGGGTCTTTCTGATGAGCCGATATCCGATAAGTTTTTTGTATGATGTAATAAAGCATTAACAAGCGTATCGTTATGATGCCCTGCTCCTGGGTGTACCGTCATACCTGCAGCTTTGTTAATTACTATCAAATCATCGTCTTCATATATTATATCAAGTGCTACATTTGCTGCTGCAATTTTTAGCTCTTCAGGTTCTTTAAAAGAAAATAATATAATATCATTCTCCTTGACCAAAACATCAGGATCAGAAATAATTACATCATTAACTAGTACTTGCGAATCTTTAATAGCTTTTTGGATTTGATTCCTTGAAACATTTTCAAGAAGTGATGATAGAGCTTTATCAAGCCTTATGCCATTTAGTTCGTGTGGTACGGAATATTTTAACATATTTTATTTTAAGATAATGAATAATACGCTTAAATGGTTAAGTGCAATCGGTGTTGAATATTATTGCCATGAACATCCATCGCAATTAAAGGTACGTAATAATACTGAACTAACTGAAAAGCCACAAGTAAAACTTATGTCTACAAAAGAAACTGCATTCAATATGAATGATAAAGTTCATGATAATATAACCCTAGCAAGATCTCTTGCCGATAAAGCTGATAATATTGAAGAACTAAAAGAATCTCTACTAAATTTTAATGGTTGTGAACTTAAGAAATTTGCTACTAATACGGTTTTCGGTGACGGTAATTTGGAAGCTAAAATTATGTTAATAGGCGAAGCCCCGGGAAGTACCGAAGATTTGAAAGGAATACCTTTTTACGGCGAAAGTGGCAATTTACTTGATAATATGCTACATGCTATCGGAATTTCACGAAAAAATAACGCTTATATTACTAATACGGTATTTTGGCGTCCTCCTGCTAATAGACAGCCGACGTTCGAAGAAGTCGATATTTGTAGACCTTTTGTCGAGAAGCATATTGCTCTTATTAACCCGCAGCTAATTATTCTAGTCGGTAGCACGGCTGCAACTAGCTTACTTGGAAAAAATTCGGGTATTACTAAAATTAGACAAGAATATTATTTTTATACCAATAAATATCTATCCGCTCCTATTCAAACTACGGCAATCTTCCACCCTGCCTATTTACTCCGCCAACCTATGCAAAAACGCACCTCTTGGTATGATTTACTCAAGATTAAGGAGTATTTAGTCAATAATAGACTTCTTGTATAACTTGTACATTAATCTAGTACTAACGGTTTCACGTACTTTTCAAAATAATTTTCTACTGGACAATTAGTCGTATATATGTGATAGTGTAATCATCTCTAGTTAAGCTTAATATGCAAAACACTAAACAAATACAATTTTTATAACAGATATTCTGCTATTAAATGCAGGTAATAAAGATACTCAAGGCAAGGATATTAAAAAAGCCTTAGAAATAATAGAAGAAGTTTATAAACGAAATTGAGGGTGTTATATGGAAAATTTACAGATTATTTAAAAGAAAAATTACAACATGAGGAAATATTAGTAGGGTATATATTAATGAAGCGTTAGAGCAGTATTTCGTGGATCATAATAATGAGCTATAATGGCTATTTTAAAAGAAGCCATTATAGCAAGAGGAGGTAAGCAAAAATCTCTAAAGAAGCTCATATAAATAGGCAACATACATATATATATAATATTATCTAGCAAAAGTAATCCAAGTGTCGACAATATAGGATCTTTATTAAACGCTTTAGGCTTGCAGTTGAAAGTAGAAGCATGTGCGTTTTTAATTTTCATTAACCTTGCAAGTTGAGCGAGATATCAAAGAAAATTTTTAAATCCTAATAAATTCATAATGCATTTCTAATTTCATTAAATTAGGGTTATACTTACTGATGTATAAAAATAAGGTATATCCATATGACCAATGAAAATAATAATGATTCAGAATTTGCTGAATTAAAAATCAGAGGAAAAATATTTAAATTACCTATACTTAAAGCAAGTATCGGTGAGGATGTAATCGATATAAGTAGGGTATCTGCGGAAGCCGATTGCTTTACTTACGACCCGGGTTTTATGTCTACTGCTTCTTGTCAGTCTACTATCACCTATATAGATGGTGATAAAGGAATCTTGCGGCATCGAGGATATGATATTAAAGACTTAGCTGAGAAAAGTGATTTTTTAGAAGTGGCATATTTACTGATTTATGGGGAACTACCAAGTGGCGAGCAGTATAATAATTTCACTAAACAGGTTGCTCATCATTCATTAGTGAATGAAAGATTACACTATTTATTTCAAACCTTTTGTAGCTCTTCTCATCCTATGGCTATTATGCTTGCGGCTGTCGGTTCTCTTTCGGCCTTTTATCCTGATTTATTGAATTTTAAGGAAGCAGATTACGAACTTACCGCTATTAGAATGATTGCTAAGATACCTACCATCGCTGCAATGTCTTATAAATATTCTATAGGACAACCGTTTATTTATCCTGATAATTCGTTAGATTTTACCGAAAATTTTCTGCATATGATGTTTGCAACGCCTTGTACGCAATATACAGTAAATCCAATAATAAAAAATGCTCTTAATAAGATATTTATCCTACATGCCGATCATGAGCAGAATACTTCTACTTCAACAGTCCGAATTGCCGGTTCATCCGGAGCTAACCCTTTTGCTTGTATTAGCACGGGTATTGCCTCACTTTGGGGACCTGCTCACGGCGGGGCTAATGAAGCGGTAATAAATATGCTTAAAGAAATCGGTAGTTCTGAGTATATTCCTAAATATATAGCTAAAGCTAAGGATAAAAATGATCCATTTAGATTAATGGGTTTTGGTCATCGTGTATATAAAAACTATGATCCGCGTGCCGCAGTACTTAAAGAAACGTGCAAAGAAGTATTAAAGGAACTCGGGCAGCTAGACAACAATCCGCTCTTACAAATAGCAATAGAACTTGAAGCTATCGCTCTTAAAGATGAATATTTTATTGAGAGAAAATTATATCCAAATGTTGATTTTTATTCGGGTATTATCTATAAAGCTATGGGTATACCGTCGCAAATGTTCACGGTATTTTTTGCAATAGCAAGAACCGTAGGCTGGATGGCACAATGGAAAGAAATGCACGAAGACCCTGAACAAAAAATCAGCAGACCTAGACAGCTTTACACCGGTTATGTACATAGAGAGTATAAGGGTATTCGGGAGAGGTAAACATTTTCGTCATTACGAGGCGCGAAGCGACGTGGCAATCTCAAGAGATTTGATGAGATTGCCACGTCGCTTCGCGCCTCGTAATGACGTTGAAAATATAAATCATATGCATTTTATTGATGAAGTTAAAATATATATAAAAGGTGGGAACGGCGGCAATGGTTGTGTTAGTTTCCATCGTGAGAAATTTATTGACAGAGGCGGACCGGACGGTGGTGATGGTGGACGTGGCGGTAGTGTTATTTTCAGGAGTAATCACCATCTTAATACGCTAGTAAATTATCGATATAAACAGCATTTTACCGCAGAAAACGGCGAAAACGGTAAAGATTCAAATAGAAGCGGTAAATCAGGAAAATCATTAGTTCTTGATGTTCCGATCGGTACTCAAATCTTTTCCGAGGACGGCAATATATTATTTTATGATTTCACTGTGGATGATCAAAGCTTTGAAATAATTAAAGGAGGAAGTGGTGGTCTTGGCAACAGCCATTTCAAATCGTCGGTTAATCAAGCTCCAAGAAAGCGTACGGAAGGAGAAATTGCCGAAGAAATGTGGATTCATTTAAGTTTAAAACTTCTCTCTGATGTTGGGCTTGTGGGGCTTCCAAATGCCGGTAAATCTACTTTTTTATCCGTTGTAACGGCAGCCAAGCCTAAAATTGCCGATTATCCCTTTACTACTTTAGTGCCAAATCTTGGAGTGGTATATGTTGATGACGAAGAGTTTGTCATAGCCGATATTCCTGGTTTAATTGAGGGGGCTCATCAAGGTCACGGACTTGGCGATAAATTCTTAAAGCATATAGAAAGATGTAATGTATTAATACATTTAATAGATGGCTCTAGTAATGATGTAGTTGCAGATTATAATACGGTACGTCTTGAGCTTGAATTATATTCCGATTATCTAAAAAATAAAATCGAAACCATATGTCTTAATAAATGCGATATTCTCACAGATGAGGAAATACAGGAAAAAATAAATAAGCTGCAGAAAGTTACTAATAAAGAAATTTTTCCTATCTCTACCTGCACTAATGCTGGAGTAAATAAAATAGTTAAACTTGCTTTAGAGACTATAAAAAATCAGGAGTAATACTACTAGGTATTGCCTGCGTGGATACTGAGGATTGTCATTACGAGGATTCCTGAGATTGCCACGTTCACTAACGTTCGCTGGCAATGACAATGAATAAGCTTTAAATTAAAGTAATACGTTGCTCTTCTGCTTCTAGATATTTCTCTAGCTCTTCCTTAGTATATTTCTTTTCTTTAAGCTTTATTTCGTGATTAAATATATATTGTACAGCTTTATCTTCTAAGGCAGGATATTTAAGTCCTTCAATTGCTCTAGGATTATTTTTATAAAAATCAAATATCATATTTTCCTGCCCAGGAAAATTACGTGCTTGTTGCATAATAACTTTTCTTAAATCATCAGGCTCTAATTGCAAATTTTTAGATTTTGCATATTCAGCAAGTAATAAGCCTATTCGCACACGGCGTAGGGCTAATTTATTATAATATGCTGTTATTTCTTTAGAGGATTTATCTTTCAATAATGATTCATCTTGTTCATTTTTATCGGTTCCGGACTTTAGAATATTTTTTTCTTGCTCTAATAAAGATTCTGGTACATCAAAATCTAACAATTTTTCTAACTTATCAAATAAGTTCATTTTCATTATAGTATTAATAGCTTCTTCCCACTCATTTTCTATTTGTTTAGTAAAATGTGTACGCAATTCTTCAAGGCTATTACTTTGGAATTTTTTAGCAAATTCATCATCGATAACGGTAGGTTCTGCAGTATGTACTGCTTTAATTTGTACTACAAAACGAGCATCCTTACCTGCTAAATCTTTAGCATGGTAATTTTCAGGAAAAGTAACATTAACATCTACTTCACTACCTGTTTTAGAACCTATTAATTGTTTCTCAAAACCGGGAATAAGTGCATTACTACCTATTATTACCTTAAAATCATTTAATTTACCGTCTTCAAAAGCTTTCTCCTTGATGTACCCGATTGCATCAATGGTAACCTGATCTCCGTCTTTTATTTTTGCTTTACTTTCTTTAGTATAATTTTTTGTTAATGCAGCAAGTTTTTCTAGTTGTTCTTCAACATCTTTAGAGTTTACTTCTAATTTTGGACGATCTAGTGAGATTTTTTTTAAATCCGGAATAGTAATTTTAGGTAATAGTTCCATTTTTACGGTAAATTCTAAAGCTTTATCGGATTCGTTTTGTAATGCTTCAATTGTAGGTCTACCGATTATATTTAGATTATGCTCTTTAATAACGTGATTTACTGAATGGTTAATTCTTCTTTCTATTATATCATTCCTGACGGAAGCACCGTATTTTTTCTTAACAATTGAAACCGGTACTTTACCGGCTCTAAAACCTGCTATTTTAACTTTTTTGGTTAAATCAAGTAATTCTTTTTGAATATCGTCATCTATCTCACTTAAAGGAGTAGAAATTCTTGCATGAAAATCCAATCCTTCGTTTTTTAATATGGTAATTCCCATTTTAATAATCCATTAATTCTGTATATAGTTTGCTAATCAAAATAAACTAAAGAGCTGCAATATGCAATAGTTTTTGTAAAATCCCATTAGGATTAGGCATTGCTAACTGTGAGTTTCGCAGAACTCACCTTTGCTGGCATATAGTCGTCTATTTTTGCAATCACTAACTATTTCGCGTTAGCACTTAACAGCAATTGAGCCATTTCCATAGCAGTAAGCTCCTGCTTCTTATAATTTTCAAGGGCTTTAATAATTTTGGATATATCAAATATCTTATCGGTATTATTAATATAACAATATTTAGCCCGATTTCCCTTTTTTATTGTATTAATGTTCGGTTCGATGTTATAGTACGTAATAACCTTAATTTGTGTCTATAAATCATTATGATAATTTTTTTCTGCTACTTTATTCTTAGTGCTAAGTAATCGTTTGCCGTTGTGCTTGTTTGTACTTTTCGTTTTGTTTCATCAGGATAAGTATTAAGCAATCCATGTATAGGCTATTTGAGCATTACTAAATTCTTTCCCTGGATGAGGCTTAAGGAACTCAATAACTGCATTTTTACGGTCAAATTTTTTATTATAATATACCCTCATTATAATTAACCGCTCTATTAGTATTATTAACATAACAATATTTAGTCAAAAGCCCTTTTTTATTATCTTAATGTTCGGTTCTATTTGTTGTATAGCGTTCAATAGCTTATTCAATTCATTTCTATAAATCATGATAATAATTTTTCTCTTTCTTACTTTGCTTTTAGCATTAAGTAATCGTTTATCATTGCTTGCTTCCTCTTTTTTCTTTGCTTCTTCAGGATAAGTATCAACTAGCTAGGTTGCTATTTTAGAAGCAGTAAACTCTTTGCCGGCATGAGTTTTAAGAGTTTAATAATTGCAGTTTTGCGGTCACAAAAAGACATATTCGGTAATTATATTAAGTTAAAATTCATATTACTTTATTTTTTAGACATTGCTAAATTAAAGATGGATATTGTCATGAGCTAAGCGACTAGCCGTAGTCGATTTTGTAGAAGTACTTTTTTCTTTTTTGTTATTGCTCTTTTGTTCTTTATCTGAGTTAACTTTAAAAGTTCAATAATTACAGCTTTGTATTGAAATTTTGCAGAAAAAATAAATTATAAATTCTTCAAAATAAACAAATTAATTATATAGAAATAAAAAATTAATATTATAGTGGTATAAAAATACAACTATTTTTTAAATTATATAAAGATAAGGTATTTATGGGGTAACCCTTTATTTTTTAAAAAGAATTTAAAGGGTTATATCTTACTTTTTTAGAGTATATTGCAATAAACTAGATGATTTAGGAGCAAAAGCAAGTAAATAAATTGGGTATAAGATTTGTGGTATTGTTAACCAAAGATAGATATCGTTATGAGCTAAATAACTGAAAGTGTTGTTGCGTGGAGGCCAAATCGTCATTGCTAGGCGTGAAGCGACGTGGCAATCCAAAAAAATAATTAAAAAAATTCTGATTTACAGAATTTTTTACTGAATTGCTTCGTCGAATTACTACGTAATTCTTTTCGCGCAATGACGGAAAACCAATCCACGCAACAATGCCATGCAGGAATGACATTAAGAGCATTTTTTATTAGACCGCTTAGTCAGTAATTTTCCTCACAATGGTGTTAAGCAATAAGATTTAAGCGTACTTCTTCGTTCAGTTCTTTAGCAGAAGATAATTCTATATCAAGTTCGGCAAATATCTGCACTAAAGCTACAGATAAATCATTGATCATTTTGTAGGTATGGGCAGGGGTTGGGATGATGCGGAGGCGTTCCGTACCTCTCGGTACGGTTGGAAAATTGATATGTTGAACGTAAATACCGTATTCATTAAGGAGCATATTTGAGGCTTTCGCCGTTTTAATCGGATCACCAATAATTATCGGCACTATATGACTTTCATTTTTCAAATAAGGTATATTAAAACGTTCAAAAGAATTTTTAAGTTTTGTAACTACTTCTTGATGTTTTATTCGTTCTTCATTCGATTCTTTAAGATGTCTAATACTATGCGTTGCAGCGGTAGAAATTACCGGCGGCAATGAAGTAGTGAAAATAAACCCTGGAGCGGTTAGTCTTATAGCATCGACTAAATTATGGTTGCTAGTGATATAACCGCCGATAGTACCATATGCTTTGGCAAGTGTCCCTTGAATAATATCGATTTGATCACTACAATTAAGAAGCTCGGCAATACCGCCACCCTGTTTACCGTATAAACCGACCGTATGAACTTCATCGATAAAGGTTAAAGCATTATATTTTTTGGCTAAGTTGATTATATCTTTGATAGGTGAGAAAAAACCGTCCATAGAGTAAGCCGATTCAAAAACAACAATTTTCGGTCTATTAATATCGACTGATTGTAAAAGCTCTTCTAGATGCTTAACGTCTAAATGTCTATATATATATTTCTCGGCTCTTGAACTTGTAATCCCTGCAATTATTGATGCATGATTTAGCTCATCGGAGAAAAATACTATATCCGGCATGATTTTAGCAAGACTTGCAAGCGTTGTATCATTTGCAACAAAACCGGATGTAAAAACTAAAGCTGCTTGCTTTTTGTGTAAATTTGCAAGTTCTTTTTCAAGCTCAAGAATGGCAATATTATTACCGCCGATATTGCGAGTTCCACCTGATCCAACACCGTATTTTAGCAAGGAATCTATAGAAGCGTGCATTACTTTTGCATGTTTACTCATACCCAAATAGTCATTAATGCACCACATAACTATTTGTTTATTAGCGTGTTCTGCAAAAGGAAAATTATCGGCTTGTCTTTTTAAGGCCTTAAATTCTCGATATCTTCCTTCGCTTTTGATCTTATCTATATGTTTGCTAAATATAATATCGTAATAAGACATTTTCTCGATGTTATTCCCGTGTAGGCGGGAATCCATTTTATTAATTATAAAATTCTATAATCAGATATTTTGAATGTTCTTTCTAGATTCCCGCCTACGCGGGAATGACATCGAACAGAACAATACTTCCAAACTCACGTTTGCAACTATTCTATATTAAAATTAAAAAAGTTTAAAGTTATAATATGGCTTTTTGTACAATATCGTTTAATCTCTTTGAAAATGCACCTGTATCAGCAACCGGTTCACCCTCTAAAATACAGGCTTGATCAAATATTAGATTAACCAATTCTTCATTATTTTTATTATTTGCTTTTAAGTCGTTAAAGATTTTCTCTATGATTTTATTTTTAGGGTTTAACTCTAGATTTTTAGCTGAGGCATTAGCTATTTGTTTCTGTTCAATCAAAAATCTCTCCATACGAATATCCATAGCAGCGTCGCTAACGGCAAGACAAGCAGGACTTGAAGTAAGTTTTTTAGAGATCTTAACTTCTTTTACCAACTCCCCTAGTGTCTCTTTAAAATAATCTGTTAGCAATTTATATTCATCATCGGATTTTTTACTATCTGTATTTTTCTCCTCAGATTGTGAAGTAGTTTGCTCTACATCGATATCGCTTCTTGTCGCTGATTTAATAGCATGTTCTTTATATTTGCTATTAACATTTACCCAAAAATCATCCACTGTATCGGTAAAAAGTAATACATCGATTTTTTTACTTAACAACCCTTCGATTTGTGGGCTTGAAAGTAATTTATCAGGGTTATCACCGCTTAAATAATATATAGTACTCTGCCCTTCTTTAAAATTCGCTATATATTCGTCAAGGCTGATCATTTTATTATGCAAGGCACTTCTGAATATGCATACCTCTAATAATTTTTCATGGTTGGTAGTAGCCTCACATAAACCCTCTTTTAAAGCACCGCCGAAATTAGCCCAAAACTTATTATATTCTTCAGGTGATTTCTCTTTCTTTTTTCTAAGCTCGCCAAGCACTCTTTTTGTAATAGCATTTTTGATTTTCTCAAGCACGCTATTATGCTGCAGTGATTCACGGCTAATATTTAGTGGTAAGTCTTCTGAATCAACCACGCCTCGTAAAAATCTTAAATATGACGGGATTAAATCTATATTCTCATCAGATATAAATACTCTTTTTATATATAATTTTACTCGCCTTTTGCGATCAGGGTGGAATAAATCAAATGTTTTGCTTGATGGAATGAAAAGTAGGTTAGTAAATTCTATAGCTCCCTCGTTTTTATTATGCATAGTTATCCAAGGGTCATCAATGGCATAAGATAGACTTTTGTAGAATTCTTTATATTGTTCTTCCGTAATTTCCGATTTCGGTCTTGTCCATAATGCAGAAGCTGAATTAAGCTGGATTTCATTATGACCAGCTTCATCAAAGAAATATATTGGTACTGCTATGTGATCGGAATAGCTTTTAACGATGTGTTTTAATCTAAAATGATCAAGGAATGTATCTTCTTCCTTTTTGATATGTAAAACGATTTCCGTGCCTCTTGTGAACTCTTGATCTGAATCTGAGACAGTATATTCACCAAGTCCGTCTGATTCCCAAATATGGACTTTATCTTCCCCAGCTTTTCTTGAGGTTACAGTCACTTTATCGGCTACCATAAAGCTTGAATAAAATCCAACACCAAATTGACCGATTAGCATATTGTCTTTTTTAGAATCACCGGATAGGCTTTTAAGAAAATTTGCTGTACCCGATCTTGCAATAGTACCGAGATTTTCAATTAAATCGTCTTTATTCATGCCGATGCCATTATCACGGATAATGAGTTGTCTGTTATCTTTATCGACTTTAACCGTAATTTTAAAATTGCTATCGCCAGCTACTAATTCACTATTACTTTGAGATAAATAACGTAATTTATCACAAGCATCCGAAGCATTGGAAATTAACTCCCTCATAAAAATCTCTTTATTACTATAAAGAGAGTGAATCATTAAATTTAAAATCTTGTCAACCTCGGCATCAAATTTCTTTTTTTCTTGTATCATAATTATTCCAGTTAATAAATTATTTTTTCGTCATATGATTGCTTATGTCATTCCTGCGGAAGCAGGAATCTAGAAAATAATAAATATAAACTGGATTCCCGCCTATGCGGGAATGACATTGGAAGTCTAGCAACAACTGTACCTTATTTAATATAGGAATTAATAATCAAATTTAAATAGTCTTTATTAATATTTTTTATCAATATCGTTTTTAAGCTATGAGTATGACCTTTAATAATTTCGATATTACTACGTGATAATTTCCATTCTTTTGCTAAATAATTTATGATTTCTTCATTCGCTTTACCTTGTTCCGGTATTGCTTTTATAGATAATTTTAGATATGGGATATTATTAATAATTACAAAATTGCTAATTAGATTTTGTTTAGAATTAGGCTTTACTTTAAAACTAAGTAAAGCTTGATGTGAAGAAGAATTGTAATTGTAGAATTTATCCATGAATATTTTTTATCATATTTGCTTATTATTTTTAATAAAAAAATAATCCTTGAAAAACTTTGCTTAAACTAATATTATGTTTACCATAAATGTTTAGCACCCTTAGCTCAGCTGGATAGAGCAACAGATTTCTAATCTGTGGGTCAGAGGTTCGAATCCTTTAGGGTGCGCCATTCTGCATTTCTCGGTATTTCTACAAACGTATCAAACCGCAGATGCAGCATAAAATCAAGTTTTTGACCGTTTAACTGAATATTAATTGTCTTTCACCAAGTCTCTAAACTAAGCAGCTTTTCTCTTTCTGCTAAATAGTAAATTTATCACCTTATAAAACGAAATATTAAAAATATTTCTCAAGTTTATTAATTAAAGCTTTAATTTCTTTTGTGTTAACTAATATTTAATAATCATGATATCACAAGTATCGTTCCATATTTAGACATAAATATGAAAATTTGCTTAATGGAGCTAATAATGGATTAAAAGAAGAAATGATTATTAATACCCTCACAGAACTATCATCAGACCATTCTGGTGTAATGCTTAATTTAAAACCGAGTAATAACGAAAAAGAGTTTAAAGAAAAATTAGAAAAGATTATTAATACTTATGAAAAATGGAAGGAAAATCCTGAAAACAAAAAAGCAATTTCTCAATAACTCAAAAAAGAATTAGAGAATCTAGATATATGGTGCAAAGAAACAGCTAAAAAAGATAATTCGCATGTTTTTAAAAATATTGGACAAGTTATAAAACATAGTTTTAAAGCTTTGGCTAACATAGGAAATAAAGAAGCTTTCAAAAAAGAACAGAAAGAAGTAGGTATTTTATATGGATGCTATAACACATGCTAATAAAAATACTAAACAAACACTAGAACGCATAAGGGCTACTATTAACAAACATAAATCTCCCCTTCCTCATTTCTTATTACTACTCCCAAGAATATATCGCAAAAAAGCAAGCGAGGATCTGTAGGAAGATAAATAATAATTACTCGAAGCTGGTAAATGTATCGATAATCGTCCACTAGGGTGTGCCATTAACCGAAAACCAACAAGCCGTCTTAATCTCGTTTATTTTCAACTGTGGGGCTGGGGCATTTCAAGCATCAACATTGCAGCAAAAGCTAAACCGAGGTGAATATGCAAACGCTGCTAACGAGTTACTGTGATGGATGTGTGCTAAAGGCGGTCTTAAGCTGCAAGGCTTAGTGAAACGTCGGCAATGTTATAGATTATAATTATTACTAATTATTAAAACTTTTGATTATTTCCTGTAATTCTCTAATAATACGCTTAAACTAAGAGATATTACAGGAAATCTGCTATAAATATTTATCAATTAAGCAGATATCACCGGAGCAGGAGCAAAAGATTTTGTCGGATAATTTCCACTTTCTTTCTCCAATTTTTCAAAATGAAATATACCAAATCCAATACTTGTTGGAATCATAATAATTAATACTTCCCAGTTTCTAAAGGTTTTTATTAAATGAGGAAAGCAAAAAGAGCTAATAACATACATACAAGCAGCTGATACAGCATATGTAAATGTTACGGAAGTAAAGCGTTTAAAGATTGGAAAATGTCTAAAACAATTTGGTACAGCCGGCATAACATTAAGGGCAAAAGCCATGATAAGTGCTTGAATATAAATTAATAATATTTCCTAATGCCTAATTACAAATTAGAGGAATATCTAATATATTAGACCAAACTTTATCCCAACCTTTTGCATGAGAAATATTAGGAAAAGTTTGCTTTTTTACACACGGTGAGTTACTTGTTTTTACGTAAAGTGCTGCTATGAAAGGCGGGACTCTTTTGTCATCCATGCCGGAGAGATGTAATTGAGGGATATTATTAACCTGTTTTGCATAATTTATCGGGTTTAAGGATTTAACTAAGTAACCACGATAATTATGATATTTATCAAACTTTTTAGTATCTAAATTACCGGCAATCGTTATAATATCTTTAACATTACTATTTTGAGCGGCAATTAATATTGTAAGCCCGCCGCCACCGGAGAAGCCGACTAAGCTAAATTTTTGTCCGTTATTGATAATATTTATGACATTGTTAATTGAATCTACGACTTCCTGCCCCATTCTTTTATCTAACCAATAATCGCTAATGCATTTTGAGTTCATTTCTAAAGGAGTATATTGGCAAGGTCTTGCTATATAAACAATATTCGGTCTTTTATCCATTGTAGCAAGCTTTAAGAGCATCGGATTAACGGGAGTAGGGTTGTCGGAATTAGCAGATCCATTCGCAAGATGTCCATCTCCCTCAATATAGAATACAAAAGGTAGGTTACGGTCGGTAATACGCTGATAAGTCGTAAGAGTAAAATCACCACCGTTTACTAGCCCCATCTGAAAGTTATTTTGAGTTGCTATATCTTGCGAATGCTTTACCCTTCTAGCTACATCATGAGTAGTAGAACACCCTGAAAGAAATATTGGTATTAAAAATATTATTGCCCAAATAAAATTTTTCATAACAATTTTGATTAAAACGGTATTTCGTCGTCTAAGTCGCTATGGTCAAAGGAATGATTTTTAGTTTCAGGATGTTTATATTCGCTATGCCCTGAATCTTGATTATGATTATTAGAGTTTTTACTATCTAATAATAGTAATTGTGAATTAAAGTTTTGTAACACAACTTCCGTGGTATATTTTTCTTGACCTGAATTATCATTCCACTTACGGGTTTGCAATGAACCTTCAATATATAATTTGCTACCTTTTGTGACATAGCGTTCTACAACAGATACTAACCCTTCACTAAATATCACTACTCTATGCCATTCAGTTCGTTCTTTTCGTTCGCTGGTAATGCGATCTTTCCAAGTTTCGGTTGTTGCTAAGGAAAGATTAATGATTTTTTTTCCTTCGCCCGTAGTTCTCATTTCCGGATCACGTCCTACATTACCTATTAATATTACTTTATTTACACTACCTGCCATAGATTACTACCTACTTTAAAACATTACTATTGCAATAATAAAATAAAAGAGCCTATAATACTATAGGTTTTTTAAAAAATATCTCAAAAATTTTGTAGTGAAGTGATTATGAACCAAGAATATATTAAGGTACGCGGTGCTAAAGAGCATAATCTAAAAAATATAAATGTTAATATTCCAAGGAATAAATTTGTTGTTATCACCGGTCTTAGCGGTTCAGGCAAGTCTTCTTTAGCGTTTGATACTATTTATGCAGAAGGTCAAAGGCGATATGTTGAAAGTTTATCTGCATATGCAAGGCAATTCTTACATTTACAAAATAAACCTAATGTAGAATCTATTTCCGGATTATCGCCTGCTATTGCAATTGACCAAAAAACTACTTCCAAAAATCCACGTTCTACGGTTGGAACTATAACGGAAATTTACGATTATCTTAGGTTATTATATGCAAGGGTGGGTATTCCTTACTCTCCGGCAACCGGTCTTCCGATACATAGCCAAACAGTTTCCGAGATGGTAGATATAATTAACGAACTACCTAAGGGTACGAAAATATATTTACTCGCTCCTATTGTTAGAGGACATAAGGGTGAGTTCAAGCGTGAAATTATGAACTTAAAAAAGCAAGGCTTTCAGAAATTAATAGTTAACGGGGAAGTTTGCGAAATTGATGATTTACCGAAACTTGATAAAAATAAGAAGCATAATATAGAAGTGATAGTTGATAGAATAGTTCTAGACGAAAGTTTAGGTAATAGACTTGCAGATAGCTTAGAGAGTTCGTTAAATCTTGCCGAGGGTATTACTTATTTGGACATTGTAGAATTACCGCCGGCAGTTAAGAGTGAGTTTGAAAAAAATCAGCGTATTACTTTTTCCGAGCAATATTCTTGTCCGGTATCGGGTTTTCAGCTTACTGAAATAGAGCCTCGAATCTTTTCTTTTAATAGCCCTTTTGGAGCATGTCCTAAATGTGAAGGGATAGGTAAGGAGTTTTTCTTTGATAGAGATTTAATAGTTCCGGATCAAAGAATTGCTATTAAAGACGGTGCAATAGTGCCTTGGGGTAGTACAGCTTCTAAATTTATCCTAGAGACATTAAAGGCTCTTGCCGATCATTATAAATTTTCTATTGAAGTACCTTTTGTAAGTTTATCACAAAATGTTAAGGATATTTTATTTGAAGGTTCAGGAGAAGAGGCAATAAAGTTTGAATTTCACGATGGTTCTAAAACGCAAATAATAAAACAACCTTTTGCCGGTATAATACCAAGTTTGCAAGAAAAGGACCGTACTATAGAATCGGTTTTAATTAAAGAAGAACTAGCTAAATTTAAGTCAGAGCATAAATGTACTGCTTGTTCAGGGTTTAGATTAAAAGACGAAGCATTATGCGTTAAAATAGCAAATTTGCATATAGGCGAAGTAGCAGGTATGAGTATTGCAGCCTTGCAAAAATGGTTTAGTCACTTAGAAGAAAAATTAAATAAAAAGCAATTATTTATTGCTGAGCGTATACTCAAAGAAATTACCGAGAGATTAAAATTTCTTATGAATGTCGGGCTTGATTATCTAACGTTATCACGAGAAGCAGGTACTTTATCGGGGGGAGAAAGTCAGCGTATTCGTCTTGCATCTCAAATAGGTTCAGGACTGAGCGGTGTTTTATATGTACTTGATGAGCCGTCTATTGGTCTTCATCAACGAGATAATACAAGATTAATTGAGACACTAAAAAGGCTTAGAGATTTGGGTAATACCGTTTTGGTAGTCGAGCATGATGAAGAAACAATATATGCAGCAGACCATATTATTGATATAGGACCGGGAGCCGGTATTCACGGCGGTCGTGTTATTGCGGAAGGAAATGCTGAAGAAATAAAGAATTTTGAAGAAAGTATCACAGGTAGGTATCTAAGTGGTCGTCAAACAATCAAAGTGCCGTCTGAAACAAGAGTAGGGCATGATAATAGGGCAATTGAATTACTTGGGGCGGTTTCCAACAATTTAGATAATGTTGATATCAAAATTCCGCTTGGTACTTTTACCGCTATAACGGGAGTATCGGGAAGTGGTAAATCAAGCTTGATGATTCATACTCTGTATAAAGCGGCTCTAAAGCATTTAGAGCCAACTAGCAAAGTATTTCCTGGCAAATATAGAGAGTTAAAAGGACTTGAATATATTGATAAAATTATCGATATTAATCAATCTCCGATAGGTAGAACTCCTCGTTCAAACCCTGCGACTTATACAGGTGTCTTTACCAATATTAGGGATTGGTTTGTGGAGTTACCTGAATCAAAAGCTAGAGGGTATAAAGTAGGCAGATTTTCGTTTAACGTTAAAGGTGGTAGATGTGAAGCATGCCAAGGTGATGGGCTAATAAAAATAGAGATGCATTTCCTACCTGACGTATATGTAAAGTGTGATATTTGTAACGGTCACAGATATAATAGAGAAACGCTTGAAATAAAATATAAAGGTAAATCTATTGCCGATATTTTGATGATGACTGTAGAAGATGCGATGCAGTTTTTTGAAAAAATACCGTTAATCTATGAAAAATTAATTATCTTAAATGAAGTGGGTCTAGGCTATATTAAAATCGGTCAGTCTGCTACTACTCTTTCAGGTGGTGAAGCACAACGCGTTAAGCTTGCTAAAGAATTATCAAGACGTTCAACCGGTAAAACGCTTTATATACTTGATGAACCGACTACGGGATTACATATCGACGATATTAATAAATTGTTAAAAGTGTTACATAAACTTGTTGATATGGGCAATACCGTTTTAGTTATCGAGCATAATTTAGATGTTATAAAAACTGCAGATTATATTATTGACGTCGGTCCTGAAGGTGGCGACAAAGGTGGTAAGATAGTTGTATGTGGCACTCCTGCCGACATCGCTGTCTGTGAGGAAAGCCATACCGGTAGATATTTAAAGCAATATTTGGTGTGATCTAATATAAATAACAAGTTACTCTATATAATTTGCTATTTGATGTATTTCTAAATTATCCTTAACACTCATCTCTTGATTTCGTTAAGAAAAATTAATCTAATCCTTGCTATTTTCTAAAAATTATCATGTTTTATGGTTTTCTGTAGAATAATTATAAAAGAAGAAATTAATGAAAGTTACATTTAATAGTATTGAAAAAATTTATAATTTATTAACTACCGAAGAATGGATAGATAAATAAGATCCAAAGCAACGCTTGGAACAATTAAACAAAAAACTAGCGAAAGCTAGTGATCCAAAAGGTCATAACAACCTTAGAAGAAAATGCTAAAAGTAATCCCATGACTTTAAAAAAAGCTGGAATACACCAAGACGATGCTGAAATATATTATATAAGGAGGGCTTTAATAAAAAGTCTAGTGATACATTAAAAGAATTATTAGAAAATAATTTTGATCAATTAAATACTAATGATGTTTTTGAAAAAATACATAAGCAATATTTAAGTACAAATACACACCTTAAAAAATCTTATTAGTAAAGACTATGTAAGGAATATTGCCATATTGTCGAAAATCGCTGACTTATATACGGAGAATGGCGGTTTAAATTCTTTAGAAATGGCTAAAAAAGTATCTACTTACTTTGGAAATTTAGAAGATATAAAAAGTTACTTAAAAACTGTTAATTATGATACAAAAGAAACAATAGAATTGAGTTTTCAATTTAATTTACCACAAACATTGTCTTCCAAAACATTAGAATTTTTTCAAATTTTAAATAAATCTGGAAGAGACTCATTATATATTTTCAGTAATGCACACTTACTGGAAAAAACTGAAAAATTTCAAAAAATTCTTAAAGAAAATAAATTAAATGATTTTTCAGCAGATAACTAAAAATGATTTAAAGAATTAGTAAATCAAGTAACTGAAATAGTAAATTAAAGAATCTTATAAGTACAACGAAGAAGAATTATCAGAAGAAAATAAATTACATGCAAAAAATTTAGCTAATTTTTCTTTAAAAGGAAAACTAGATAATAATAGTTTTCAAAAAGCATTGAACTTTATAAAAGAATATATATGCCTGATATTAATTTTGATATAGAGGTAACAGGCAAAAAGTATAATTTTCCTAAATTACCTGCCGATGATATGAAAGGTTTTATGCTTGGTAAATTTAGTAATTCTTGCCAATCTATAGGACATGATTCCGAAATATGTATTTTAGACGGTATGAGTAAAGCAAATGCCGGTTTTTATATAATTACGGATGATGAAAGGAAATATAAGAGCTCAGTCATATGCTTGGCTTGTTGGAGAGGGAAAAAAGAATGAAAAAGCCACTTCTATGTATGGTACTAGATTCATTTGAGCATTTAGGGAAAGAAGATAAATTATTATTTGTACCTATAATAAATAAATTGAGAGAAGCATTACAAAAACAAGCATTAAATTTATATGTAGGATGTGGCGGACAAACTCCTAAACTTGATATAAACACTATACTTCATCCAAAACCAATGGAGCAAGATTTATATATGGCGATGCAACAAATGTTTATCCTATTACAAGAAAAGTACCAACAATAGAATTAAACTTAGGAAAAAATGCTAATAACCAGGTTAATCAATATTCTACTATTGAAGAGCTAAAAACTGATAGTAAATTACTACAATACTACAACAAATTAATAATAAGTAAGCAAATTAACCGAGATTTAACAGAAGAGGAAATATCGTTGCTTAACATAGGTTTTACTTTTGCACAAATTTCGAATATAGAAAACAATAAACAAGAATTCTTTGTTGAAAATGATGATAATATAAAAAGTTTGACTGACGCCGGTGTTAGTGTGAAAGAAGTACTTGCAATGGAACCAAGTCAGCAGAAACTCTGTATTGAAAATAGTTATAAGGTAAAAAGCTTATCTAAGGCCAGGCTCATTACGAAAGAATTGTTTAATATGATAACAGGCCAACAAGAATCAGGTAATACAAATGAAAATGATTTAACTCAGTTCGATAATACGGATCACAATGCATTAAAAGTAGAGTTGATAGGTGATGCTACAGAACAAGCTTAGGTGAGCGTGGAATACAATTCAAGTATAATAGAATTCTTGCATAACATAGCTAATAAGGAGAGATCCTTTTGGAGACAAATAAGTTATGCAAGAATTCTAATGCTTATGGTCATGGTGGTGGGTATAGAAGCCTAGAGCAGAAAGTGCATTTGAGAATTTAGAGTTAGGAGTTAGTTCATTTGGTATTCCGCTGCAACATATGTGACCGTTTAAGCATATCACTTGATCGGAGTTTTTTATTACGGTAAATAAATCATGAGAAATCATAAAAACCGTAATATTGAGCTTTTTACGAATCAAATTAATAAGCTGATAAAATTCTTGTTGGCTTGTTACGTCTAAAGACTGTAACGGTTCATCTAAAATAATTAAGTCGGGATTATTAACTATTGAACATGCAAGAACTACCTTTTGAAACTGCCCTCCTGAGAGCTTAGAAATTTCTTGATCTTTTATATGTTCCAAATCAATAAATGAGTTAATCTCTTTAATATTGTTATTAAAATTACTCGGTGCTAACAACTCTAAAAAATTTTTTACTGTAATAGGTAAATCAGGGGGTAATCCGAACTTCTGCGGTACATATCCAATTTTTAGTTTGGGATCAATTATAATCTCGCCGCTTGTAGGTTTTTCAAGTCCAAGCATTAAGCGTACTATGGTAGTTTTACCTGCACCGTTAGGTCCGATTAAAGTAGTGATATTATTTTTTTTGACAGTGAAACTAACGTTATTTATCGGCAATTTATTACCGAATTTTTTAGATACGTTACGAAACTCGATTATAGGTTTTTGCATGTGTCAGTTCACTTCTGTCATCCCGTAGCTTGACCACGGGATCCAGTAATAAATACTAAAGTTATTAATGTTTTAAGTTATTTTTCTAGATCCCGTGGTTAAGCCACGGGATGACACAATGGGCAATAAATAGCATTCATTAAATAGAATAAATGCCGATTAGTGCTGCCTCGACAAGTAAATGCTTTTGCAGGGCTAATACTAAATCTGGCTTGCTAGCATTCTCATCAAGCTCAAGATAATCATTTAGGGCATATAGTTTAAAAAAATAACGATGAGGTTTGCCGGCAGGTGGACAAGGACCGCCGTATTTTTTTCTTGCCAGCTATTATTTTAAATTTTAATACTACTATCTATTTGTCCTTCTGAAAGCTTAGTAATAGAAGCAGAAATATTAGAAATATTATATATTACCCAATGATCCCATATATTGTGTGGCGGTGCTATTTCTACCGGTGCATCCGGATCATTCATTATAAGTGCAAAAGATTGAGTATCTGAAGGAGCATTACTCCATTCTAGATGCGGTGAAACATTTTGTCCTTTACAAGTAAATTTATCAGGAATGCGATCATTATGTTTAAATGCCGTACTTGTTATTATGAAAGTCATAGGTTGCTCCTTTTGTTATAACGTCATTGCGAGCAGCCATAAGCTGCGTGGCAATCTCATGAAATAATAAAATTCCTGAGATTGCTTCGGCAATTACTTCGTAATTTTGCTCGCAATGATGTTTTGTCTATCAATTCACAACTTGCCATTGTCCGTCAGGTTGGCGGCATGCATTACCGTATGCTTTTTGTTGTTTTCCGCCTATTACAACTGTTTGAGTGTACTCACGGCAATATTGACCAGTGCTATTTCTATAAGTTTTATTAGGTGTTACGTAACCGTAATTGCCGTTATCCGGATTACGCCATTCTACGTTACTACCACTAGGAGCTGTTTCTAAAGCTCTCTGTGAGGTAAGCTCTGCAAGTCTTCTATCCTGTTCATCCATACCTGCACCGATTTGTCCACCAAGAACTGCTCCAAGTAATGCACCTACACCTACTCCAACAAGCTGTCCTTTGCCCTTACCGAATTGAGAACCAAGTAATGCGCCGCCAGCACCGCCAAGAAGTGTTCCTGTACCTTGTTTATTCATACCGCCCGGACCGTTACAGGCTTGTAACATAGAAGTTGCAAGAGCTATAATCATAATTTTAGATAATAGTTTCATATAATTCTCTCTAAATTAATATATAATTAATAAGTATATGGTTTTTAGAATTTTGTAAAGCTAAAACTAGATTCTGTGTATTTTAAAATATTATTTTTAATTTTGTTCACAGAACCTCATTATAATTGAATTTTATATTTTCTTTGTTAAACTACAAATAAATAAATTGGAAAGATTTGTCATGGATACTAATAGCCGTAATCGGTTAATAAAATCGGCATCTTATTTATCGGTTACTACGGCATTAATTATTTTAAGTATAAAATTATATGCTTGGGTTGTTACCGATTCGCAATCAATCCTTGCTTCTTTAATTGATTCAATGCTTGATATAACTTCCTCCTTTATTAATCTAATAGCTTTAAGATTTGCCCTGCAACCGCCAGATCATCATCATCGATTCGGGTATGAAAAACTGCAGGATTTAACAATTTTTTCTCAATCGATATTTTTCTTTGCTTCAGCTTTTTTTGTAGGCTTTTCTTCGGTTAAATCTGTATTTGAAAAAACAAAACCGGAGAATATTAGCGACGGTACTACTGTAATGTATGGATGTATATTCTTAACAATTATTTTAGTGTTTTACCAAACTTATGTAATTAAAAAAACAGGATCGGAAATAGTAAAAGCCGATAAGCTTCATTATTTCACGGACTTACTAACTAATGTTATAGTAATTATCTCTATAAATTTAAGTGATTATTTTTGGTTTGTTGACCCATTATTTGGTGTAGTTATTTCGTTATATATATTTCACTCTTCTTATTCTTTATTTAAAAAGGCATTTAAAAATTTAGTAGATCATGAATTACCCGAACAAGACAGACAAAAAATTATCTCGATAGTTAATAACCATTTAGGGGCAAAAGGTATGCACGAAATGAAAACTAGATATGCCGGTCAAAAAGCTTTTATCCAGTGCCATCTGGAAATGGACGGCAATATGTCGCTTTATAATGCTCATAAAATTAGCGATGAGATTGCTTTTGAAATATTGCAGGAATTTCCGGAGGCTGAAATAATTATCCACCAAGATCCTTTTGGAATCGAAGAACACGTAAAGTACCGTGAATATATTGTTAGATAAAGAAGCTAATTTTAATAATTTTTTCATGGAGCAAGCTTTAAAACAAGCAAAGATTGCTTTTGATAAAAATGAAGTCCCGGTCGGAGCGGTAGTTGTAGATAGGTTAAATCAGAAAATTATTGCTAGTACCCATAACAATACGGAAGAAAAAAATAACGTTCTTTATCATGCTGAAATTATTGCTATTAATGAAGCATGTAATCTTATATCTTCTAAAAATTTAAATGATTATGATATTTACGTTACTTTAGAACCTTGTGCTATGTGTGCGGCAGCTATAGCTCATAGCAGGTTAAAACGTTTATTTTATGGGGCTTCTGATTCCAAGCACGGAGCAGTCGAAAGTAATTTGCGATATTTTAACAGTAGTGCTTGTTTTCATAGACCGGAAATATATAGCGGAATTCTTGCCGAAGATTCGGGGCTATTAATGAAAGAGTTTTTTAAGAGGATAAGAACTGTTATTTCTAGCCACAGAATGACATAAAGAAGTAAGAAAACATGCTAAAACTATTAACCCCCTATTATTTTAATAAATTATCAAAGGTTATAATACCTATATTAGCTATATCTACTTGCGTAATGATGATTATAGGTCTTTATTTAGCCTTCATAGTTTCGCCGGTAGATTATCAGCAAGGTGATTTTGTACGCATTATGTATGTTCATGTCCCTGCCTCTTGGATGGCTCTTGGTGTTTATGTTTTCATGGCAGTATGTAGCTTTAGCTATTTAGTATGGAAAACTACTATTAGCTATTTGCTAGCCGTAGCTTCTAGTTACGTTGGGGCTACTTTTACTTTGATTAGTTTAGTAACAGGTTCTTTATGGGGAAAACCTATATGGGGGACATGGTGGGTTTGGGATGCAAGACTTACCTCCATGCTCATATTATTTTTATTATATTTAAGCTATATTATTATAGTGAATAGTGCGGATAATATAAGAAAGGCACAAAATCCTTCTTCTATTATTGCTCTTATCGGACTGATTAACATACCGATAGTAAAATTCTCGGTAAATATTTGGTATAGTCTGCATCAGTCTGCTAGTGTTTTAAGGCTAGGGAGTCCAACTATTCACTCTTCAATGCTCAAGCCTTTAATTATCATGTTTATTAGTTTTATATTATATTTTCTATTAGTATTACTTTTAAGAACTGCTATATTAATTGACAAAATCAAAAACAGATAATAAAATGACTTATGTTGTAACCGATGAATGCGTGAAATGTAAATATACCGATTGTGTTGAAGTATGTCCTGTAGATTGTTTTTATGAAGGTGAAAGGGAAGATGATTTTATGTTAGTCATTAACCCCGATGAATGTATAGATTGCGGCGTTTGTGTTCCTGATTGTCCTATAGGTGCTATTAAACCTGAATCACCGGGGTTAATAGAATGGGTAGAACGTGCAAAAGATTTTATAGAAAATAAAGGATGGAAAAATATTACAAAAAAAAAACTGCTTTACCTGATGCCGATAAATTTAAAGATGAGAAAGATAAGTTTAATAAATACATAGGTTCTGTGAAGATTTCTAATTGATTTGTTATTTTGAGATATTTTTAAGCGAAAATTATAAGATTTTTGAAGAAATAGTTAATCCTATTTCAAAAATCTTATAATTTTCGCTTAAAAATATCTCAAAATAACAAATCAATTAGAAATCTTCACAGAACCTATGATAACATGAATTAACTATATGTGTTTATTTTGTCACAAAACTTAATAAAAGCTTTATTATATGAATCTAATTGCCGATTAAATATAGAACTAAAAAATATAATATGTTATATATGCCATTAAGATAATGTTTAATTATTTAATTTGAGGTGCTAATCATGAAAAAGTTACTTTTAATAGCTGCTACAAGTGCAACAATTTTGTCTTCTAGCGTATCATTTGCTGAGGGCATGGATCATGAGTGGTATTTAAGAATAGATACCGGTGCAGCAATGTTTAATGAAGAAAAAGATAAGGCAACCGGTGTTAAATTAAAATCTAATACAACTGTTCCAGTTGCTTTAGGTATCGGTTATTATATTTCCGAAAACTTTAGAGCTGATTTAACTTTAGGTACTATAATCGGTGGTAAGTTCAAGAAATCCGGAGCTGCGACTAATGCACCTTTTACCCGTACTAATGTTTCAGCAAGCCATAAACCTACTATTACACGTTTACTTATTAACGGTTATGTAGATTTAACTAATTTTGATATGTTCGATGTTTTTGCTGGTGCCGGTGTTGGTCCTGCATTAGTTAAAGAAAAAATTACATATAATGGGATAACCGATCTTTCATCTAACACTAAAAACAGCACTAATATTTCTTACAAGCTAACTTTAGGTACTTCTGTACAAATTGCCGACGGTGTTAAAGTAGAACTAGCTTATAGCTGGATAGATGATGGTAGAACCAAAAGTAAGAATGTAATTTACCAAGGAACAAGTGTACCAACCGGTGGTATGCATTATCAAAGCCATAACTTAACAGCCGGTATAAGATTTGATATATAATTAACAAGAATATATTAATAGTTTTAGGTAATAATCTAATATCATACCGTGGCTTAACCACGGTATTTAGAAATACAAAAAAAAGACTGGATTCCGGTGGTTAAGCCACGGAGCGGTATTAGATGACAACTCAGAAATGTCACTTAAAACTATTTTTTATCGAATTTAGGTAAAAATTGTAAAATTATTATCTAATATCGTTTTTACTAACAACTAATAAAATTTAAAGGAAAAATTTAACAATATGAAAAAATTACTTTTAATAGCAGCTGCAAGTACAGCACTTTTAACTTCTGGTCTTTCATTTGCTGATTGCGATATGAATTCTTCTGTAGATTCATCTACTAATTCATCGATGTCATCATCTGTGGAAAATCAATGGTATTTAAAACTCAATGCCGGCGGTGTGATTTTTAACAAAACAAAACCTAAAGGAGCAGATTTTAAGTTAAGTAATATAAAGTCTAATACAGGATTTACAGGTGAGATCGGTGCGGGTTACTATATCATGGATAATCTAAGAACCGATTTAACAATTGGAACGGTAGCAAGTAGTCATTTAAAGAAATCAAAAACTTATCCAGACGGTAATTCTTTCTCAGTAAAAAATAAACCTACTATTGTAAGTGTATTACTTAACGGTTATGTTGATTTCGTCGATTTAAGTATGTTTAAAGTATTTGCAGGTGCAGGTGTTGGTGCTGCTTTTGTAAAGGAAAAAATTGACTCTAAAGATATTAAAGGTGGTGTAACTGACACTTTCAACGGTACTACTAAAAACAAAACTAACTTTGCTTATCAATTATCTTTAGGGACTTCATTTGAAGTTGTACAAGGTGTAAAAGCTGAACTAGTTTATAGCTGGAGAGATTACGGTAAAACAAAAAATACCACCAAAACTATTAACGGGGATAAAGTTAAATTTGGTGGAACCCATTATAAAGGTCATAACTTAATGGCAGGATTAAGATTTGATATGTAATTAGTCTTAAATCTTTTTACAAGCTATTAATACGCAAAAGGAGTCTTTAATAAAGACTCCTTTTTTTGTTTGTATGTCTTGGTATTGCCTACGTGGATACTGAGACGTCATGAGCTAAGCGACTGCAAGGTATTATCGCATAATTCAGCTTTTTTGTCATTGCGAGGAAAATTACGAAGTAATTGACGAAGCAATCCAGTAAAAAATTCTGATTTACAGCATTTTTATTATTTTTCCTAGATCCTACGGTTGCAGAGTTGTTGTATGGTTAGCCCGTACGATGTCATTCCCGCTTCTGCGGGAATGACATAAACTGAGCCAGGCAACAACACCTACAAGCTTGCGGAGTTATAGTAGAGATGGCATTGATATTCATGCCAACAAACTCTTAATCTAAAGACTCTTTTTGCCTTTATAAAACGTTACGTTCATTTGATGTATTGCTGCAAAACCTAAATAAATTTTAATACGTTCTAGAATAATATCTTGATAATAAGGTAATTCTGCTGCAGTAGCATTATCTTCAGCTTGTATAAACAGCGTATTAATCTTTTGTTTTTTATAAGTATAGGTGGTGATTTTTAAAGGTAATACTTTAGTGCTGAAGTTAAACCCGACTATTTTATTCCAGTTAATCATGATTTCAGGTAGCAATGGATGTTGTTTAGCAAATATACGTCTAACTATTTTATCGATATCCTCTTTAATTAGCTTCATTTTAATAAACTCTGCACTGTTAAAGTTATGACTGCTAAAGCAAGCATTATAGATATTACGGGAAAATGTAAAGATGTAACCGATATGATCATTAAAAATATATTACAAACTGCTATAATCGATACTACTTGTTTATGAGATTTACCTTTTTGTACTGCTTTTTGAAAAAAATGTTTTAAATGAGGCTGCCAAATTTTTTCTTTATTGAGTAGCCGAATTAATATGGTTAGCACTGCATCAGTGATGTAATATAAGCTAGCAATAGCACAAGCTATAAATAAATTAGTGCTTGTAAGAGCCAGCAGGATCAAACAAAGACCCGTTAAGAATCCAAGACTAATACTTCCCACGTCTCCTAAAAATATTTTTGCCGGATGCCAATTAAATATTAAAAAACCACAAGAGCCACCAAGAATAATAACATTTACACTAGTTATAAAATATGGATTATTAATAGTCGGAAATTGTAAAAAACATAATATAAGCATAGTGCTAGATAGATGGATAGATTCCACACAACTCATACCGTCTATACCGTCCATAAAATTATATATATTAATAAAACCGCTTAAAGCTATAACTAAAATAGAATATATTAGTATATGTACAGAGTTTAGCTGCGAAAAAAGAAAAATAGCAAAAGCTGCACAAATTAAGTGGACTATTAAACGAATTAGAATAGGTACGGCTTTTAAGTCATCTAAAAAGGAAATCGAAGCAATTGCCAATAATAACGGTAATATTTTTATTGAATTAACAAAGTTATTGCTCGTTATATATTCAAACCCGCTCAAAGCAATCATTACAACAACTACAATAGCAAGACCGCCGCCGCGCGGTGTTATCTTATCATGAGAACGACGGTTACTTGGTATATCAACTAAACCGATAGTAGGAAGATATTTAGTTAATATATATGTTAATATAGCGGTGGATATAAAAGAAAAAATAAATAATGTGCTGTAGCTATTTATATTCATAGGAACATATTAGATTTAAAACTATAATATTTACGGTTTGGCATGTCTCTACTATCTTATTTGTCATATGAATGTTGGCTTTTGAAGGTTCAGGGCTACCGCTTGGATGATGATGCACAAGTATAAGGCTGCTTGCTTCGTTAAATAAAGCTCGTTTAATTATCTCACGTGGATATACCGCAGCTTGGTCTATAGTTCCTTGACTTAAAACCTCATCAGCAATTAAAATATTTTTCTTATTCAAAAATAATATACGAAATTGCTCGAGTCGTATATTGGCCATATTAACTTTTAAATAATCAATCCAAGAACTCCAAGAAGCATTAATATTTTTAGTTATTATTTTTTGTTTCAATACTCTAATTTATCAGCTCACGTAGAGCAAAATTGATATATAAATTTTCATTGGTGCCTTTAATACTAAGTAGCCTTTCCTTATCAAGGTTAATTAAATCCGTAATATCAAAATGATCAAGTAATTTTTTAGCAAGAGGTTTTATGTCTTTACGAGGGATAGCCGAAAATAACATTACTTCAAGTAATTCGTAATCAGACAAATGTTCTGCTCCAGCGGCAACGAAGCGTTCTTTTACTCTTTTACGGTGACCTATATAATGAGGCGTATCTATTATTTCATCATTACTAAATTCTAACAAATTATTTTCTAACATTTTTTATGTTTATTCAAATTATAGATAAGTAAAATGTTGCTGATGTCATTCCTAGCTAAAAGCGGGAATCCAGTAATCTTTAATGTCATCCTAGCTAACTTGATCGCGGGATCTAGTCTTTTTAAATGCTTTTTGGATCCCGTGGTCAAGCCACGGGATGACACTGAGTGCGTTTTTTGATCCACGCAACAATGTCCCGCGGGAATGACATAGATAGCCATACAACAAAATCAAGTTTTACCCTACAGTTTAGTATGGAGGATAATCAAGTTTTTTAGGTGATAACGTAAATATTTCAAAACCGTCTTTAGTCACGCCTATAGTATGCTCAAATTGAGCCGATAATGATTTATCACGTGTAGTAACTGTCCATCCATCTAGTTTACTTAATATAGTGTCATAATTACCGGCATTTATCATAGGTTCAACGGTGAAAAACATCCCTTCTTCTAACGTTAGACCCGTGCCGCTGCGACCGTAATTTAATATTGACGGTTCGTCATGAAAAACTCTTCCGATACCGTGACCCGTATAATCTCTAACCACAGAATAATTATGTTTCTCGGCATAGCTTTGAATAGCATGTCCGATATCACCGAGTTTAGTACCGGGTCTAACTACTTCAATCCCTTTCATCATTGCATCATAAGTTACTTGAATAAGACGCTTTGGCTTAATTGCTACGTCACCGACATAATACATACGGCTAGTATCACCGTACCAACCGTCTAAAATTACCGTAACATCAATATTTACTATATCACCGTTTTTTAACGGTTTATCGTTTGGAATGCCATGACAAACCACATGATTTATAGAAGTACAAATCGATTTCGGAAAGCCTTTGTAATTTAACGGTGCAGGAACGGCATTATGAGAAATAATAAAATTATGACAAAGGCCATTTAAACTATTAGTAGTGACATTCGGTTTTACGTGATCAGTAATAAAATCGAGCGTCTCTGCAGCTAATTTTCCTGCTGCCCGCATCTTTATGAAATCTTTTCCCGTGTGGATTTTTATGGTCATGAATTTTGGTTACCTTTCCCTCAAAAAAATATATTTTCATAATACAAAATGGCTCTTTTAATGTAAATAACTTATCCTATTATTGTGAGAAGTGCTGCTATGTTACTTGATGTAGGTTTTGGATATTATATAATTGCTAATATATTATTTAACATAATGGGTGTAGTGAGGTTATTATTTGCTCTTTCTGTTGTGGCTGCACATTCAACTTCTCATCCATTGCTTAAATTTATAGGTACAACAATTGCAGTACAATCTTTTTTCATGATTTCCGGCTTTTATATGGCTATGATTCAGAGCAATTATACAAGCAAAATAAAATTTTGGAAACGTAGATATTTAAGGCTTTATCCTACTTATATCTTTTGTATTTTAGTTACTTTCTTCTTGCAGCAAAAATTTTCTTTTTTAAGCAATTGTGTCATCTTCCATTTCCGGCTGGTTTTTTTAATTTTTGCAAACCTAACAATGTTATTGCAAGATGTAACAATGTTTATTGGAATTAATAATAATACAGTACATTTTACAAAATACTTTATTGACTCCACGCCTCCTCTTTATCAATTTTTGTTGATACCTCCTGGTTGGTCAATTGGGCTAGAAATTTCTTTTTATTTAATGGCACCTTGGATTCTAAAAAAGAAAAATATCTATATTTTATCCATAATTTGTATATCTTTAATTACTAGAATTATTCTTCAGTTTAATGGATTTATAGGAGATTCTTGGTCTTATAGATTCTTTCCTTCTGAACTTGCAGTTTTCTTAATTGGTAGTCAAGCATTTTATATTTATACTAATCAAGAAATAAACGAAAAAAAGTCTTGGCTTAGTCAATTACTCTATTTATATATTATATTAATAATTATTACTTTTCCGTTTATCCCAATAGAGCCTCAACTAAAAAAATTACTTTTTTATTGTTTATTTGCTCTATCTTTAGGAAAAATATTTGACTTAACCAAAGATAATAAGTTAGACAAATTAATTGCTTTACTCTCTACCCAATATATTGTTGTCATTTAATTGTCTTGTATAATATATTACCTGCTATTTCATATTGGGCTGATAATGGGACATTTCTTAATACGTTGGTTACTTTTATAACAGTAATAATTATTTCTTTATTGAAAAGCCTATAGAGTATTATAGAAAAAGATATAAAACTCATAATTTAGCTTAATATTTAAAACTATGCTATATTACATAAATAAAATTCTTTCAAACAATAAGGTACAAGCGGTTATCTTAGGGATAATCGGGCTTGGGATTGTTACTGTTCTCACGTCATATAATATAGACGATCCGTCATTTAACTCGGTCACAACAGAGTACCATAGTAATTTAGTAGGAATTTTTGGCTCTTATTTATCGGATTGTTTATATCAATTTTTTGGGTTGGCTGCTTTTATTATACCGCTTGCTTGCTTTGTTTGGGGGAGAAATTGTTGGTATGGAAGATATCGCGGCTCATTTATCCGTATGTTTGTAATGTTGCTTGCTCTCGTTAGCAGTAGCACATTATTATCTAAGATTAAGCTAGAATTCATACCAGCAAATGCAGGTGGAGCTATCGGAATAATAGCTTCTAATTTTTTTGAGCGATTTACAAATCAACTATACTTATTATTAATATTTTTTACCTTTATTATATTAGTTGTTTTATTTGAAATTAAATTTACTTCTTTAAGTAATTTTATTATTAAGCTAGGGAAATTTTTAATCTATCGGATACAATCTTTTTTACATAATGTATTTTCACGATTGTCGTCGATAAGATTATTCCCTACTAAAAACAATGATAAGATAAATATAACTGCTTCTTACCAAAAGCCTGTAAGTGAAAAAGTAAAATTTCCTGAAGAAGCGAGATCCGTACCTGCAAATCCTATAAAATTCTTTAGCAAACCTGTTAGCCCTAAAATATCTCAAAGCGAAATAGCAGAATTGCCGCCTATTTCGTTATTACGTGATCCTGAAAAACATCATGTAAAAGGAGCTTCGTCCTCAGAGCTTAAACAAAAGGCTGAAGAGTTATTAACCGTGCTGAATGATTTTGGAGTTAAAGGGCAGATAATTAATATCAATCAAGGACCGGTGGTAACTCAATATGAATTTGAGCCGGCAGCAGGTACGAAAACATCAAGGGTAGTAGGATTATCTGACGATATAGCACGCTCACTATCTGCTTTATCAACAAGGATAGCAGTCATACCCGGCAAAAATGTACTTGGTATTGAGCTTCCTAATAAGCAGCGTGAATTCTTTTGCTTAAAAGAACTTATAGAGACCCCAGAATACCAAGACAAATCAACTTTATTGCCGTTAGTCTTGGGTAAAGATTTAGCAGGTAAGCCGCTGATTGCCGATCTTGCTAAAATGCCTCATTTATTAGTAGCAGGAACCACCGGCTCAGGTAAATCCGTCGGTATTAATGTGATGATTGTGTCGCTCTTATACCGCTATACTCCCGAAGAATGTCGCTTTATCATGATTGATCCGAAAATGCTTGAATTATCGGCTTATGATGGAATACCGCATTTGCTAACTCCTGTGGTAACCGAGCCTTCTAAAGCGGTAGTTGCTCTTAAATGGGCAGTTAAGGAAATGGAAAACCGTTATAGAATGATGAGCAATATTGGTGTTAAGAATATCGCAGGTTATAATGCAAAAATCTTAGAAGCGGTTAAAGAGAATAGGGTAATTGAGCGTTCGATTCAAACTGGTTTTGACCCTGAAACAGGTAAGCCTATTTACGAAACCGTTACAATGAACATGGAAAAACTGCCTTACATAGTGGTTATTGTTGATGAGATGGCTGATTTAATGCTAGTTGCCGGTAAGGATATTGAAATGCTGATTCAAAGGCTTGCTCAGATGGCAAGAGCGGCAGGCATCCATATTATTATGGCAACGCAAAGACCTTCTGTAGACGTGATTACTGGTGTCATTAAAGCCAATTTTCCAAGTCGTATTAGTTTTAAAGTTACCTCTAAAATCGATAGCCGAACGATTTTAGGAGAGCAAGGCTCCGAGCAGTTACTCGGTATGGGTGATATGTTATTTATGGGGAGTACTTCCAAGATAAGTAGGGTACACGGACCGTTTGTTAATGAAGCCGAAATTGAGCAAATTACGGAATATTTGAAAGAGAGCGGTACGCCTGAATATATTTCTGCCGTTACCGAGCAACCTGAAGAAGACGATAGTAGCATTGATATCGGTGACGGCACTTCTGATGAAGTGCTTTACAAAAAAGCTGTGCAGATAGTGCGTGACGAACGCAAATCTTCCATTAGCTATATCCAAAGGTCGCTTAGAATTGGCTATAACAAAGCTGCCAACTTAGTTGAGAAGATGGAGAAAGAGGGAATAGTCTCACCACCGAATCATACAGGTAAAAGAGAGATATTATTGCCTGAGAGGTAGGGTATTTTTTCGTCATGCGCTACGCAGCTGTAGGCGTTGTTGCATGGCTCTTATGTCATTCCTGCAAAAACAGAAATCCAGCATAAAGCGAGCTTTAAATTTCAAAAATTTGGTAGAAACTTTATTTATATAGTAAAGGTGTTGATGCCCAGTACAAAAACCAATTAGGACGTATAGCTCTGCATCATGCTATAAAAGCTAATTGCGGTGAAGAATTAATACAGTTTTTAATTGAACACACTGCGTATGTTAATTATCGTGATAAATCAGGTCTAACACCGCTGGCTATGGTGAAGAGTAATCATTGTGTCCCGGCTACAGAATTATTGCTCAAAGCTAATGCTTCTGAATATTATATGTATGATGTGTTATTAAGGTGTTAGGAGAATATGGATACTAAATAGTTATTGCGAGCGGGCATTGCCCGCGTGGAGCGATTCCCTCCCTGTGTGTCATCCCATGGTTTGTCCACGGGATGACACACAGCAGATTTCTCGAGCCATGCAACAAGGCCAACGTCGCTACGGAATGACAATCTATACATAAAAATATCATCTATGTTATTAATTATAATAGACATACTAAACAAGTTGCGTTATAACATTTTTTAAGTGAGTTAATTTTTATTAAGGTTTACATGTATGGCAAATATTTCTCCAAAATTATTTCAAAAAGCAATACAACAAGGTCTTAAAGCCGCTTTATTCACCACCTCAACCGCAGCGATAATGCTGAGTAGTAGCGGGGCACTCGGTGTTGCTGCAGGTGTTATTGCTACTAATAATGCAGCATTTAGTGATAATGTTGACAATAATAATTGGAATGGGATAACGGCTGCAGGGGTAGCTAATGGTAATCCTGCTGGTAGTCCTCAAAACAATTGGGCATTTACTTACGGTGGTGATTATATTATCACTGCAGATGCAGCCAATCGTATTATTACGGCTATAAATGTTGCGGGTACTACTCCCGTAGGTCTAAATATTGTTCAAAATACCGTTGTTGGTTCGATTATAACGGGAGGTAACTTGTTGCCTGTTACTATTACTGCCGGCAAAAGCTTCACTTTAAACGGTAATAATGCTGTTGCTGCAAATCATGGTTTTGATGCTCCTGCCGATAATTATACAGGTTTAGGAAATATAGTTTTAGGGGGAGCGAATGCTGCACTAATTATACAATCTGCAGCCCCGGCAAAGATAACACTTGCAGGCGATATAAATGGAAGAGGTATAATAACTGTCAAGACAGATGTTGCCATTAACGGAACAATAGGTAATACAAATACATTAGCAATAGTGAATGTAGGAGCAGGTAAAGCCACGTTAGGGGGAGCGGTTATTAAAGCTACTACGACTAGGTTAATAGATGCTGCGTCGGTATTAACCCTTACACATGCAAATGCAGTATTAACAGGTGCG
>NZ_JBEWYL010000005.1:0-88634 GCF_041477405.1 Candidatus Rickettsia barbarica
GCCCCGGCATCTAGTAATTTAAAATTACTGGTTTTCAACCTTATTTTTGCATCTTGACTTATTTCACTTGCAAACTTCATCTTACTACTATATTTAAATATCTGTTTTTCTTCTTCAGACTTAAGCTTTTCATTCTTAATAAAGCAATCACATTGTTCTTGGGCTGCTAATTCGTTAAATAGTTGCCCTCTTAGTTCTGTGTTAATTTCTGCTGGATAAATAGTGGCTATTTTCTTTAAATTATCCTCACCAAATTTATATATTAGATGATCACTGAAAATACTTCACTTATCTTTATTATCACCTGCATAAGATAAAATATATTTTCAGTTGTAATACTACTTACGTAATTAATATCACTTGCTGCTATTTTAAGAGCTAATCCTTTGTTTAGGAATAGAGTTTTATATTGTTCTGCTCACGGATCGTCTGTTTCTGCAAGTAATTTAGTTATAAACTCCTCTAAACTTACTATTTTGCTTGCTGAATTATCGGTTGTAAATATTTCATAGTTTCTATCTTCAAATATTATCTTGCCTTCTATTCCTGGTGCTTTACTAACCGATACCGTAAAAGTAAAATTATATTTCTTTATACCATTTAAAATAAACTTACGCTCAACTCATTTATCACACCACTTTTTAATATGCTTTTACATATTTCTTTTAAAAAGATTTGCGTTTCGCTTATATTCGGTAATTCGTTAAAACTCGCAATAAACCATTCTATTACTTCAGGATTTTTACTTTTTGCATATTCTTGAGTGATGTAATCGGTTATTGTGTGTAGAGTAGTTTTGGCGTCTATTTCTAAATATAAATCCTTATCAAAATTTTGAGTTCTATGTAGAGCAATTATTTTTATTAACCTATTAACTTGTTTATAACTAGCTTTATCAAATGATCTTACATTTATTATATTAATTAAACTTACAGCAACTGCATACTTAGCATATCTGTCAACATAAGGGTCACTGAGTATACCTTTGAACACTTTAAATGCTTCTTCTACCGGTTTTACCTTTCCTAATTCAACTAAACTTAAAGCAGACTCGGATTTGTCAGAATTACTAAATAAATTTTTCAGTATTTTAGATGCGTCATGTGATATATTGGGGTTTATTTGTATTATCCAACCTAGGATTTTGACGATTGTGAATTCAATATAATTACTAGGGTTATTAAGTAGTGTATTCAATATTTTTAATGTCTCTTGGGCTAAACTAGGATTTATACGTACTGTTTCAGTTAAGCTCCAAATAACTACAATAATGTTAAACTTGGTACAATATATATTAACTATAAGCTTACAACAGCCGTAGCCTTAATATAAATATTAGAATCATTTAGTAGATCTTGCAATGTATTTAAAGCTTATTGTTCATACATTACACTTAGCATTTCAGTTAAGCTTCTTGAGTAGCTTGATATAAAATTTCATTATTAGGGTCACCAAATAGTTATTCTGATTTTAAACATTGCACAGTATTAAATTTGACATAATTAGGCATTACGGATTAGTGTTTTCAATATGTTCAATGCTTCTTTTACTAAACTAGGCTTTGCCTTTACTATTTCAACTAAAACTGAAACTGCCTCGAACTTGAAATTTTCTATAGGATCATTAAATAATTCTTGCAGTGCATTAAATGCCTTGGGTGCTATATTAGGTATTGTATTTACTATCTTAACTAAGCTTTTAGTAACTAAGTATTTGTTGTATAATTTTTTTTACCTGATTTAATATTTTTATATCTAAATTAGGCATAATATTAATTATTTCAATCAATATTATATTTACATATTCATTTAATACCTTTTTATTTAATAACGGTATTATTTTTTTTAACTTTCCTGTAATACTGTCTTATCTATCGTCTCATCTAATATTTGGGCTAATTTTTGTAATTGTCCATCTTTAATTTCTAATAGGCTTGTTAACTTCTTATAAATTTTTGTTTTACTGCCCCATTCATTTCTTATTTGCTAATCCTGTGATGATTCCTATAACTTTTTTAAATTCTTGAGGGTCAGTTTTTTTATTTTGTAATTTTTCATTTACTGTTTTAACAATCGCTTCCGATAAATAACCACTGTCTATTATATGTTGTGCCCAACCTGTAATATCTTTTAGCACAACTTCATCTATTAAATTTTGTATTTGTTTTAAATTCGGTATTCTACTATCAAATTTCCTGTTAATGTTGCTTTGAGCTAATAAATGCATTAAGAGTATAATCTTTCTTTCAATCCCTAACTCTAATATCCTATCCACATTACATGTTACAGCTTTCCAAAATATTTCTATTAACTCTTGATTATTTTCATTACTTACCATCCCTGCTAGAAACTTCAGAGTCATTAGATATTTCGAATCGTTTCGATGCGCACCTATAAAATTTACTGCTTTATATTTTGTGTTGTTATCTGCTAACTGATTTTTTAAATAACATGCAGCTAGATATTCTTGAAATGTTAAATGAATAAATTGAAAATTTTGCCCTTCTATTCTTAATATCCCTTGTTCTATAACTTCGTCTATATCTAATATATCTTTCTTGCTTTCTACTACTTCGTTCTCTACTCACTTCCCTGTTGCAACAAACGACTCATAAGCTATTTGCTCTAAAAAACTCATTTTGTTTTTTAAGTGATTATTAGCTTCAGTTTTATTTTTATATATAATATATAAGTCGTTTATATAGTGAAATAATAAACTGGCTTAATAATAGGCATCTAGAAAAAAAACAAATTATTATTTCACTATATAAACGACTTATATTAAAATCTTGATTACTGTTTTTTTTGAAATTTATCCCTTATTTCTTGATCGCTCCAAATCAAACATATTAATGCAGTATTGATAGGAACTGCACATATTTCTTTTATTTGGCCATGAGTATCCAAAAAGATTTTTAATGGTGTTCCCAGCTCTTTATCATACTCAAAATTTTTATGTACATATTGCTCTATTCCCTCACTATCCCAGCCTGTATTGTCTACTTTCTGCTCAAATCTGTTGCTCATTTCTTCTATAACCGCATTAGGCCTAGAACTCATTACGATATTTTTATACTGAAATACCGAATCCATAATATCTCGGTCATCACGATTACTCTGTGATAAAAACGCTACCTCATCATAACCATCCAGTAGTAATAATATCCTATCTTTATCTTGTATGCTTTTTATATCTTCAAGTTTTATATCGTTAGAATCTAAACAATAATGGACAAAACAACTTAGTATATCGTCATCTATATTAGTACCATAACGTACAGTTTAACAATTCCTTTAACCTGATTCTAAATACATAATCAAATTTGTTGTTCCATAGTTTTTCTTTTCCCCATTTATAAGATAGATAATGCATTAACGTGGTTTTACCTATTCCTGCACTACCGAGTAACAATACTTTACCTATATCAACTTGCATTCTGTTTATTTTCTCAACTATATTTTTTATTTCTGAGGTACTTTTATTAGTTAGATTTCTGCGAAGTATCGCAAACTTATTTTCTTCATTTAGTGACTTAGCTATATTATCAATTTTTTCTTCTTGAACTTGATAATTTTTATCAAACAACTCCCTTATCTTTTCTTCCGTATCTATGGCTTTAAAAATATTCTCTATTTCTGCCGGTAATGAGACAGAAGTAGATTTCGGTACGTGGGCTAGTCCTTTTGTCGGCAATAGTCCTCAAAAGGCATAAAATAATCTAAGCGGTTATAAATATAACTCAACCAGCAGTACTGTCGGTTTTGATAGTTGAATAGGCGATGATTTCTTACTTGGCGTTGCTAGTGCATGGCAAACGAACTCTTACGACTGATATGGCACTGAGATTAGGTAAATATTTTCACACTTCAGCCCAGTTATGGATTAATTTACAAGCAAGATATGATTTAAAATTAGCCTAGCGTAATGAATGGCCTCATATTAAAATCGTATTCGTACTATGGAAGCAGCAAGAAAAACTAGTTGATCATTTCCTAGCAACGGCAAAAGATTCAGGATGTCTTATGGCAATATCGATATCCTGCATAAATCTTATTCTTATACTGTCGCTTGTACCAAGTGCATAAGGGTTAACTAACACATCTAATACTCCCCATTGCCCAACATAAAATATTAAATAATACTTTTTATCACGGAGTAATACATTATAAAAAAGGCAACAAATACTACCCTCATATTTACAAGCCTATTGTTACTAAAGAATTATAGAACAAATAGAAAAAGTTTTTGCATCAATGTATATTGAGCCTGATTTATTGAGCAAAATAATTAAAAGTGTTAAAGAATCGGCAAAATATGAAAAAGGTTATTATAACACAAGAATAACAGAATGAAATAAAGAGCTTATCAGTGAAAAAATAGCCTTGATAAGCTTAGAAGTAAACTTTTAGAAGGTATATTTACAAATGAAGAATACGAAGAAGATAAATATAAATTAACAACACGTCGTGATAAAGTAATGTTAGAGATAGCAGAGCATAATAAAGGTGATGATTGTTTTACGGACAAAATGATAGATGTACTAAATTTAGTTGCCAATGCACATCAATATTTTGTTTTGTCGAATGCTGAGGGAAAAAGACACCTAATAAAAACTGTGTTTTCAATGAAATTAACAGGCAAAAAGCTTGACTTTATACTGCATTCGCCGTTTGATTCATTCGTAAAGTTGTCAAAAATTGAGGAATGGCTCCCCGGGCCGGACTCGAACCAGCGACCGAACGGTTAACAGCCGTTTGCTCTACCACTAAGCTACCGAGGAACATTAGAAGCATCTGGAAGATTCAGATACTTCCTTATAACAAATGTTTATTATAACGTCTAGCATTTTCTTTATATAAAATAAAAAAGTTTTATTCATCACCTATTTTTAAAGCTGCAATAAACGCAGATTGCGGAATTTCGATATTACCGTACTGTCTCATTCTCTTTTTACCTGCTTTTTGTTTCTCAAGTAATTTACGTTTACGACTTATATCACCGCCGTAACATTTAGATAAAACATCTTTACGTAGGGCTTTAATAGTCTCACGAGCGATAATACGACTACCTATACTTGCTTGAATTGCTATATCAATCTGCTGTCTCGGTATTAAATCCTTTAACCTTACGCATAATGCCCTCCCCCTTTGCTCGGCACGTGAGCGGTGTACGATTGTGGATAGTGCATCAACCACCTCTGTGTTAACCAAAATCCCAAGCTTAACAAGTTCGGAAGGTTCATAAACATCCATTTGCCATTCAAAACTTGCATAACCTTTAGAACAGCTTTTTAAACGATCGTAGAAATCGTAAACTACCTCATTTAGCGGTAATTTATAAATTATTTTAGCCCTATTTGCTATATAGCTATGATCAAGCTGCATCCCTCTCTTTTCCGTACAAAGCGATAGTACCGCACCTAAAAACTCATCAGGTACCATTATAGTTGCCTTAATCCAAGGCTCTTCCATTGATTCGATTTTTTGTAAATCAGGCAAATCTGCTGGGTTATGTATCTCTAAGTTCTCACCGTCCCGCATATGAATTTTATACACCACACTTGGAGCGGTAGTGATTAAATCTAAATCGAATTCCCTACTTAAACGTTCTTGGATTATCTCTAAATGTAACAGCCCTAAAAAGCCGCATCTAAAACCTACTCCGAGTACCGCAGAGCTTTCCATTTCATACTCAAAACTAGCATCATTAAGGCGTAATTTAGCCAGTGAATCCTTTAGATGCTCAAATTCCGAGCTATCCGTTGGATAAAGACCACAAAACACTACGGGTAAGTTTGGTTTAAAACCCGGTAGAGCTTGTTCACAAGGCTTTTTTTCATCAGTGATAGTATCCCCAACTTTACAATCCGCTACTTGCTTTATAGCCGCAGTAAAGAAGCCGATTTCGCCTGCATGCAGAACATCCGAAATATGTTTTTTCGGAGTAAAATAGCCAACATTCTCAACGGTATAAACTGAGTTAGTAGCCATCATTTTAATACGCATATTCTTACGTAAGTAGCCATCAATAACACGTACTAAAATAACCACGCCAAGATATGGGTCATACCAACTATCAACAAGCAAAGCTTTCAAAATATCAGAACTACTTTCTTTTGGCGGAGGTAATTTATTTACTATAGCCTCTAAAACTAAATCAATCCCTATACCGCTTTTAGCAGAGATTAGTACAGCCTCACTTGTATCGATTCCGATTATATCCTCTATTTGCTGCTTAACCTGTTCAGGTTCTGACGCCGGTAGGTCAAGCTTGTTAAGCACCAGTACAATCTCATGATCATTCTCGATTGCTTGGTAAACATTGGCAAGCGTTTGTGCTTCTACGCCTTGCGTACTATCAACTACCAATAACGAGCCTTCACAAGCAGCAAGTGACCTACTAACTTCATAAGCAAAATCGACATGCCCGGGAGTGTCCATTAGATTCAAATAGTAGGTGTTACCGTCTTTAGCTTTATATACAAGCCGCACGGTTTGTGCCTTAATAGTTATACCTCTCTCTTTTTCAATATCCATCGAATCTAGCACTTGCTGGCTCATTTCCCTAGCCTGCAAGCCGCCGCAATGTTCAATTAACCTATCGGCTAACGTAGATTTACCGTGATCAATATGGGCGATTATTGAGAAGTTCCTTATATATTTTTGATGATTCATAATTATTGTGATATAATTTGCATTTGTTTATTGTCTGTTATCCCGCGATCAAGTCGCAGAATGACACTAAACCACGATAATATATAACAAAATCAAAATTTATAACAGGAAAAAATAATGCGAGCTGAAATAGAAAATTATGTAAAAAAAATTGAGCAGTCTTTAGAACTACTTTGGAGGTCACTTTGATGTTGAAGCATCAACTGAAAGACTGAACGCGTTAGAAGAGTTAACAGCCGATCCTAGTTTATGGAATGATCAGGCTAATGCTCAAAAATTACTGCGAGAAAAAAGTAATCTAGAAGAAAAACTAAACGCTTTTAATAAACTCAAATCCAATTTAAAAGATGCTTTAGAACTTGAAGAAATGGCTGAAGCTGAAAACGACTTAGAAACACTTTCACAAATTGAACAGGACTTGAAAAATTTAAGCATCATTGCTGCCAAATTTGAAACGGAATGTTTGTTTTCAGGTGAAGCAGACGGTAATAATTGCTTTTTAGAGATTAATGCTGGAGCCGGGGGAACTGAAAGCCATGACTGGGCGTCCATTATGATGCGTATGTATTTGCGTTTTGCCGAAAGACTCGGCTTTAAAACCGAAATAATCAATATGATTAACGGCGAAGAGGCAGGCATTAAATCATGCACGATTAGGATAATAGGAAAGCGTGCTTACGGCTGGTTTAAGACCGAAACTGGCGTTCACAGATTAGTGCGTATTTCTCCGTTTAATGCAGCCGGTAAAAGAATGACTAGCTTTGCAAGTAGCTGGGTATATCCCGAAATTGATGATAATATAGCAATTACTATTGAGGATAAAGATTTAAGAATCGATACTTTTAGAGCATCGGGAGCCGGCGGGCAGCACGTTAATACTACCGATTCAGCTGTACGTATCACTCATATACCGACCGGTACGGTAACACAATGCCAAAGCGATAGATCGCAGCATAAAAATAAAGCTCAAGCTATGAAAATGCTTCAAGCCAAACTCTATGAGCTTGAAATGCAAAAACGTACCGATAGCGTTAACGAGCAGAATGCCGCTAAAACCGATAATAGCTGGGGACATCAAATTAGATCATATGTTTTGCAACCTTATCACATGGTAAAAGATTTACGCACTGATTATGCAACTTCCGATACTAAAGGAGTGCTTGACGGTGACCTTGAAGAATTTGTTTCCGCAAACCTTGCTATGAATGTGGGTGGTAAGAAGTAGTGAAAATCAATGAGCAATACTTTAAGTAATGAATCATATACTAATTTAATTAAAAATTTAAAACAAGAAATTAGCAAAGCTCGTATTAGAGCCCATTTAGCAGCAAATAAAGAATTGATAGTTCTTTATTTGCATATAGGAAAATTAATTTTAGAACGTCAGAATAAAGAAAAATGGGGATCAAAAGTGATGCAAAATATTTCTGATGATTTGCGTAAAGAATTTCCTAAAATGAAAGGATTATCATATCAACACCTTTCTTATATGCGTCAGTTTTTTGCAGAATATAATAATGACCAAATTCTCCAACAGGCGGTTGGAGAAATCCCATGGAGTCATAATATTATTATTTTTTCAAAACTAAAAAATATAGATCAAAGAATTTGGTATGCACAACAAACCATCGAAAATGGTTGGTCAAGAAATGTATTATCTTTGCAAATTAAAAGTAATTTACATGAAAGGTCAGCGAAAAAGATATAAATAACTTTTCCAATACTTTACCTGAGCTACAGTCCGATTTAGCCAGGTCGATTATAAAAGCACCATATAACTTAGAATTTTTAGATATTCAAGGTAAAATAATAGAACGAGATTTAGAAAATAAATTGATAGATAATATTAAAAAAAATTTTTTATTAGAGTTAGGACAAGGTTTTGCATTTATTGGCAATCAGTATCATATAGAACTTGAGGGAGAAGATTATTATTTGGATTTAGTTTTTTATCACATAAAACTCAAATGCTATGTATGTTGTTATTGAATTAAAAACCGGCAAGTTTAAGCCGGAATATGCCGGTAAACTAAATTTTTATCTTAATTTAATAGAGCGCACAATTAAAGATAATTCGGACAATCCTACAATTGGTAATTTTGTGCGAAGAAAAACAAGGTATTACTGTAGAATACGCTATAGAAGGCATCCAAAAACCAATAGGAGTATCACAATTTAAGCTTACAGCAACATTACCTAAAAAGCTTGAAAAATTCCTGCCTACCCCTCAAGATCTAGCAAAGCTAAAAAGCAAATAAATCACTAAAAGTTATTTTTCTTGATACCATGGTCAAGCCTTGGTATGACCTCTTCATATTTCAACCTTATTATTTTTATCGCAACATGAAAAACTAGAAAAACTTTACTACTGCTATTTCTATATTTATTATAGCTATAGCCTCGGTTCTAGGATTTCAGAGTTATCAAAAATTTACTCAAGATAAACATTTTGAGCAGGTAATAACCGTAAATAATCTAGAGTTTGATCCTGCTAATGAAAAAATCCGCAAGACATTCTTATATCACAATACCTATCAATTCCGATACTCAAAATATAGAGGCTGCAGATAAAGAGGACGGATATAATAGGATGAGACTTGGCATAGATAGAGATTTCAAGAGAAGTAGCAAATAAAAAACTTGATAAGCAAATATCTAGCCTAACATATGAAGAATTGTAAAAATACGGACCGATGATTTTGTTTAACGGCGGAGCGTATGATAATAAATTACTACAGGAAGCGCTTGATAAAAATATTATTACCGATTATCCAAAAGAAAATTTTTATATTTTTACGCTGCCGGAATACCAAACCAATACCGGCGCGGACAATTTAACACTCTATATAAAGAGCATGAAAACGGTAATATTGACTTAAGTAATGCCGAAATTGCTATTGTTACTCACACTTATCATTTTCCGCGTGTTAATCGATATTTTGATAACAAACCGAATTTTGACTTCTTCTTTATTCATAACACTAAACCTATAATTTTCTTAGTCGATCGAAAATTTGAAACCATAGGAGTAGATAATGAACTAAAGCATGAGCTAATAAAACTACCTAACTATATATAGAGAAAGGTTTTGTTTCAGAAAAATTAGCAATGCTTGATTAATTAATGACTATCTCTCTTGCTTCTTGTTCTTTAATCTCAATACGAGGGAGAATAATAGTAAGTATTCCATTCTTAAGGCTTGAAGAGATATTTGCCTGATCTACATCTTCATATAATGATATTACATAATTAAAATTTTTATTCATATAATTATCTGAATAATCAGCTTTATTTTTTTCTTCTATCTTCCCTGTAATAAATAATTTATTACTGTTTACTTTAACCTTAATTTGACTTTTATCAAAGCCAGGTACTTCCATAACAATAATATACTGCTTATCTTTAGTAATAAAATTGCTTTTTATGCTATTAGATTCATAAAGCGGCAATCTATTTTTAAATAAATTATCAATATTTGTAATTTGATTATCTATTAAATCTGCTACCTGACGCAGTGGCGTTGCATTACCGGCATCATAATTCTTATTAGCTATTGCAATATTACTAGATAAAATCATAGCTGCTATAGACGGAATATATAATCTTACGCTCTTTAACATAAAACCACCATTAATTTTGTTAGTTATATACTTAAATATATAAAATTATCTATTTAAAATTCAAGTCTTATATTTCCATAATTTGCTGAAAGTACGCTGCCCAAAATAAAAACTAATAATCTCCGCAAAAATAGTTTGATCTTCTATGCTCCATAATATATCTAGATATTCAACTAGCAGAACAGAACTTTTTAATGATTTATATTGAACATATTTAACTCCTCCATACATTACAAAAAAGCTATAGGCAAGCACGGATCTTACCGAGCCATTTAAAACATCAACCCAACTAACACCTGATTTATAAGTGGAGTAAAGAGAATATTACTCTGCCATTTCTTGTGATATGGTAAGCTCTGTAAAAGTTTTAGACTGATTAAGTTTTTGTTATTAGCAATTTGACGGTCTAAAATATTTATCTCGTGTTTTTTGTCGTTAATATCTTTATATATTTTCAAAATTTCAGGAATTATTGAACTCATAAATCCTGTTATCGCCACAAGTAAAGTAATCATAAATACCTATCTATATAAATTTTAGGATAAGTATAGCAAAGATAAGTCAATTATACTAAGAAAGAGGCAAAAAGGGGCAGCATGGACTGATTATTTATGTCATTTCTGCGAAAGCAGGAATCCAGTAAAAAATGATAAAAACACAGCAAACTATATAAAAATTTAGTATATAATTAGATTAAAAAACTAGATTCCTGCTTTCGCAGAAATGACATTGAACATGTTTAATGATCCATGCAACAACGCCAATAATAGGAAAACTGCTTCACTCAACAATTACTTTAAATTAGACCAAATGCGGTTTTTTGCAATATAGAAAAAGATAGTAAATACCGCTAAAAACATCATAACTTTAAGACCCATAGATTTACGATGTTCCATTTCCGGCTCAGCTGCCCATTGTAGAAATACCACAATGTCTTGCGACATCTGCTCTACACTTGCGTTAGTACCGTCCATATAGGTTACCTGCCCATCTGTAAGCGGCGGCGGCATTGCTATTTGCTCGCCAGGGAAATAGGGATTATAATGAGTTCCCTGCATCAACTTAAAATCTGCAGGCGGTTCGGTATAGCCGGTAAGTAGCGAATATATATAATTAGCTCCGTCATGACGTGCTTTTATTATCAACGATAAATCAGGAGGATGGGCACCGTTATTAGCTGCTCTTGCTGCTTGCTCATTAGGGTAAGGAGGTACAAAACGATCAGAGGGAAGAGCGGGGCGGTCAAACATCTCACCATCATCATTAGGTCCGTCTTGTATCGTATAGCCTTTGGCAATCTCTTTTATCTCGTCATCCGAAAAGCCGATATCTTTAAGATTACGGTAATATAAATTGTTTAAACCGTGGCAGACACTACAAACTTCTTTATAGACCTGAAAACCTCTTTGTGCTGCTTCACGATTAACTGTACCAAATACGCCGTCAAACGACCATTTCATCTTTTTTGGATGTAATACTCCTTCGTTGGCTAAACTTAAGCACGAAGTTAGTAGTATGATGATAGAGATAAGTAGTTCAGTTTTCATAAATTTTTTTGAGTCGTCATTGCAAGGAAAAATTGAAAATGTTGACGAAGCAATCTCAGGAGTTTATATATTATTTTATAAGATTGTTGTGTTGAGAGTTTGTCTTTCCTTCCAATTTATTCTATTAATTTTATTTTTTTGTTTCTTAAACCAGCTTTAATTTGTTTTTCTCTATTTATTGCTGAATTCATAGTTGATGAACCTCATAAAATAGCAATTTTTACTAAACTCCTTAATTGTATCATTTTTGTGTTGATATATTCTTTTTATTAAATTAAAAGTAACACCAGTATAGAGTATACCATTTTTCTTATTAGTTACTATAATATACTATTGGTTACTTCATAAATTTGTATAATACAAAAAACGTCATTACGAGCAGCCATAGGCTGCACGGCAATCTCATGAAATAATAACAAACTCCTGAGATTGCTTCGTCAATTGCTATGCAATTTCCTCGCAATGACATCTCTTCGCAATGACTTAACTCTTACAACTCCTCCGGCAAGGGCAGCGGTTTTTCATATTTACCTATCAACGGCAGAGCTACTAAGACATGAAAAAAGTAATAACAAGCAGCAAAACGGCTAATGGTAATATACGGCTCTTCTGCCGGCTGCCCACCTAAATAACCAAGCAATAAACAATCTGCCATAAATATCCAAAAAGCCATTCGGTATATCGGTCTATAATTGCTACTTCTAACTTTTGAAGTATCAAGCCAAGGTAGTAAAAATAACACAAATATACTTCCGAACATTAATAGCACCCCACCGAGCTTATACGGCATGGCTCTAAGTATTGCATAAAACGGCAAAAAATACCATTCAGGGACAATGTGGGCAGGCGTAACTAACGGATTTGCTGGAATGTAATTGTCGGGATGTCCTAAATAATTAGGTTCGTAAAAAATAAAATAGGCAAATATTATGAAATAAACTCCGAAACCGACAAAATCCTTTACGGTATAATAAGGGTGGAACGGAATAGTGTCTTTAGGGCTTTTAACATCTATACCTTTTGGGTTATTTGAACCATGCTGATGCAAGGCCACTAAATGCAGCATCACTAAAGCAACAATAATAAACGGCAATAAATAATGCAGTGAGAAGAACCTATTTAATGTCGGGTTATCAACAGAAAAACCACCCCATAACCACGTAACTATGAATTCCCCTATTAACGGAATAGCGGAAAATAAATTAGTAATAACCGTTGCTCCCCAGTAGCTCATCTGCCCCCAAGGAAGCACGTAACCCATGAAAGCAGTAGCCATCATGGTTAGAAAAATGATGATACCGATATGCCAAAGCAGTTCTCTAGGTGCTTTATAAGAGCCGTAATACAAACCTCTTGCTATGTGTAAGTATACGACGGCAAAAAACATCGATGCACCTACCGCATGAGTATAACGCAGTAACCAACCGTAATTCACGTTACGCATGATTCGCTCAACACTATCGAAAGCATGATCAACATGCGGAGTATAGTGCATAGCAAGTATGACGCCGGTGATTATCTGAATCACTAACGCAATACCGGCAATAGAGCCTAAATTCCACAAATAGCTAAGATTTTTCGGAGTTTGATAATGACTAAAATGCTTTAGGAATGCAAAAATAGGAAGACGATAATCTATCCATTCTATAATAGCATTAGGCTTTTTAGGGGTAATATCTTCATTCATAAATAATTACCCTATTCTAATTTTTTTGTCGCTAATAAAAGTGTAAGGCGGCACAGCTAAATTTAAAGGAGCAGGACCTCTTCTAACTCTACCTGAAGAATCATATTGTGAACCATGGCACGGACAGAACCATCCATCATATTCACCTTGATTAGCAAGCGGTACACAACCTAAATGCGTGCAGATCCCGATCGTCACCAGCCAATTATCATGCCCTGCTTTCACACGTGCTTCATCTGCTTCAGGATCAATCAGCTCTGACATTTTAACGGCTCTTGCTTCAGCTATTTTGTCAGGCGTACGGTTAGTGATAAAAACCGGTTTACCTTGCCATTTAACCGTAACTGTTTGACCTACCGCAATATTTGATAAATCAACCTCAATTGATGATAAAGCTAGCACGTCCACAGAAGGGTTCAAAGAATCAACGAGAGGCCAAAGAGTACATGCTGCCCCAATTGCTGCAACACTACTAGCCGTTAGAACCATAAAATCACGACGTGTTGTTTGTTTGTTTTTATTATCTTCAGTATCCGACATATAATATTAAAGTGACATAAATTAACTATCATCATTACTACCGCTTGGGGTATTATTAAGATTATTTGGATTTGCTAGTGCTTCATAAGGATTTATTATAGGACGTTCAGCGTCTGCAGCACTATCTGCTTGTTTTGGCGTAAGTTTATTGATTTTATCTTCTAACACTTTTGCTCCTGTCCCTTCTTCATGCTTATATTCGCCAGAATCACTTAAGCAATTCCAAAAACTAACTAAACGATTCCAATTAGGACCGAGTTTTGTAGTACAATTTTGAGCAACTGCTTTAGTTGTATCTAATATCTCGACTGTAGTTTCAGTAAAATAATCTATAAACCCAATTTTTTTTAAGCCCAATACTGTATAATATAAAGTAATTAAGGAAGCAACTGCTATAATTAAATACCATTTAGTGATAATAGACCACAGAAAAAATCCCATAGGATTTGCTGCTATTAACCTTCGTAAAGCCTGCCACATATATTTTGCTCAAAAAATTTATTAATAATATTCATCTTATTTTATATCACTACATTAGTAAAAATAAAGCAAAATCACGTAATATTATAAATATTTTTCATTAAACAGGAACTCAAGAAGAATGAAATCGGTAAAAATACTAAATTAATTCCTATCATAATAAAAATTAATTGTAAGTTATTATCTTGTAATATTAAACCTGTCATTATAATATTCGGAATTAATAACGGCATGATAAACGTACCGACAAAGTTAGCATTCTTCTTAAAATAACATTGCACGCTACCGGATAACACTACTAAACTACTTGATAACACTAATATCATCCATACACTAATAAAGAAAAATATCATCTCAAGCAAAGTTTTATCAAACAAGACATAAATAATGGGTAAAACAAAAACCAGCCCTATCGTACTACTGATAAATATAGCAAAAAATTTAGCCAATATAATTTTTTCATGACTAACAATTGATAATAATAACTCTAAGCTTCCGTCTTCCAAATCAGATTTAAATATAACCGAAGAAAAACCGATTAATGAAATTAATAAACAAATGACCGAAAAAATTAAACCGAATTTGTTAATATCCCTTTCACTATTAATTAAAACAGTACTAATTATGCAAAATAAAAAAAATATAACTAGATATTTAATTATATTATTAATGCGATTCTGCACTATCAATTCACGCTTAATTAGTACAAATAGACTATTCATAATTATTAAATACGTTGTAAATTAAGTACATAATAGCTGCAACAGTTAAACCTATACCAATTTCAACAATAACTATCGCAATATGCTGAGCAAGTAGCTTATCATTGATAAAATTTGTTAGTGCATAATAATTTAAATAATTATCGTTAAAAAAGAGTGATATTGTTCCTACAATTGCATATATTGCTACACCTAAAACCGCAATACAAACTAGCACGTTAGGAGGAAAATATCGGCTTAATTTTCGATTACCGTAAACTAAATCATAAGCAATAAGGCTAGATGCAAATATAACACCTGCTTGAAACCCACCACCCGGCGAAGACTCACCGTTAAGCTGAATATATATACTATATAAAATTATATAAGGTATTATAAAACTAGTAATATATTTTATTATTGGATTTGTCATCCCGTGGCTTGACCACGGGATCTTGTATCGCCTGCTGTGTCCTGAGATACCGAGATCAAGTCGCGGTATGGCATCATCAGACTTTCTTGAAAATATCAACAGTACGGCAATTCCTGCAATTAAAATTACGCTAGTTTCACCTAAAGTATCATATCCACGATAACTTGCAAGAATAGCCGCAACAAAAGAAGGTATACCTATATCTCTAGAGGTATTTTCGATATAATATTTACTTGAATGCATATGAATAGGAACATTATCATCACCGTAATTCGGTAATTCTAGTCCCATATAAGCAAGCGTTACTACAAACAATAAACATATTAAACTTGCTGGAATAATATTAGTTCTCTCAATATTCTTTAAATCCGAAGGTAATTTACGCAACAAATTTAAATATACGCATGTTGATACGCAAGCTCCAAGTGCTGCCTCGGTCATTGCGACATCAGGAGCATCCATAATAAGATAGGATACACCAATTAATAAGCTAAATACAGAAGCAGCAATCACTGCATTTAGTAAATCTTTAGCAAAAATTATTTTTATCGAGATTAAGATCAATAAAAAAGCAATTAAGTTAAGTAGGTAATTGCCGAGCTCAAAATTTAAAGCTGTCTTTACTGTCATATGGTTATTAAAATTTAACGTCATTGCGAAGAGAAACGTAATTTCGACGTGGCAACCTTATCAAGCATCATGAGATTGCTTCGTCAATTACTTCGTAATTTTCTTCGCAATGACGGTACTATCAGCTCTAATTTTCATAAATAAAGATGCTTTACCAAGTGCATGAGTTGCTACCGGATTTAGTATAAAAATCAATAAAGCCGCTAAAATTAATTTAACAGAGTTCACAATATCTGCTTCAATGCACGCAAAACCTATTAAGCAAATAGGCACGCCGAAACTCTCAATAACACTTGCTGCATGTAATTTAGTATAAAAATCAGGAAATCTAAAAAAACCGATTATTCCTGAAAATATAGCAAATAATCCAATAATTACTAATAAAATTCCTATATAGTATAGTGTCATTGTGTTTATCCTTTTTTCATCATTGCGAGGAAATTATGAAATAATTGACGAAGCAATCTCATGCACAAGTCCTGAGATTGCCTCACGAACTAAAGTTCACTCGCAATGACGTTTTTACTCACCTTGAGCCAAGCTATAACCTGCAACCCCGTCAAATTCAAACAGATTCTCTACTTTGATAAAATCGATATTTGCTGTGCTTAAAGCTTCAAGCAATCTTGTTATATCTAAATGCTTTATTTCTGTGCCGTCTTTATTCATAAAACGACAACACCAATGATCGGAAACAGTTTCAAACCTTGTATCACGAGGCCACAGCTTTAATCCTTTTGACGAGATTGTTTTTAACTCAAAATTGCCAAGATCAAGTTTATTAATTTTATCTGCTATATCATGAGCGGAAGATACATTCATATTCACAAATATATCCGTACCAACCAATTTCTTAACTTCTTTAGTATCAATTTTATAATCTATATTGCTTTCTTGCTGCTCAGCAATTAAGGGATAATCTGCTTTAGGTAGCTTTGTCGGTAACTGTCCTAATCTTTTCGTTACTTCTGCGGCAAATTCTTTTGTACCGACTTTTTTACTAGAACTCTGCTCGTTATATATATCGGCTGTATGAACGCCATCCTCTATAGTTTTTTTCCAAGCATTTTCGATTAATGTAGCGATATCACCCTGCCCTATATGTACTAGCATCATTATTGCAGCATTTAAAAGCCCTGAAGGATTTGCGATATCTTTACCGGCAATATCGGGAGCACTTCCATGTACCGCTTCAAACATCGCATAATGCTGCCCAATATTTGCAGAACCTGCAAGACCTACCGAGCCTGAAATTTCAGCAGCTACGTCAGATATGATATCACCGTATAAATTAGAAGTTACGATAACGTCAAATATTTCCGGTTTGGTAGCAAGCCTTGCCGTCCCAATATCGATAATATAATGCGCGTTATTAATTTGCGGGTATTCTTTTGCAATCTCATTAAATACTTTATGCAAAATCCCATCGGAAAATTTCATAATATTATCTTTGCTTAAACACATGACTTTTTTACGGTTATTTTTTACTGCATATTCAAAAGCATATCTAATAATCTTCTCACATCCTGTATGACTTATCAACTTCATTGACTCATACATATTATGCGTTTGACGGTACTCTATACCTGCGTATAAATCTTCCTCATTCTCACGTATAATAGTTAGGTTCAAATTTGGATGTAATGTTCTAGTAAAAGGATGAAACGAAACGGCAGGACGAATATTAGCAAAAAGCTGTAATGTTTTACGAATCGTGACATTTAAACTTTTATATCCTCCACCTTGCGGAGTAGTAATCGGGGCTTTAAGTATAATACCGGTGCGTTGTATTGATTCCCAGCTTTCCTCGCTTATGCCTGAAGTATAATGCTTCTTGTAAAGCTTTTCACCTACTTCAATGGTTTCTAAACAAATACGAGCCTTGGCTTTACGTAATATATAAAGCACTGCCTCCATTATTTCAGGACCTATACCGTCCCCGTATGCAATTGTAATCGGTGTAAATTCTGCCATATTAAATTAAATACTCTCTTGTTTATATCATTCCCGCGTAGGCGGGAATCCAGTAAAATCTATAAAAACTAGTTTTTATAGATTTATTTTATCAAATATGTAACTTCTGTATCAATATTGAAGTTATTTTTCTGAATTACCACCTACGCGGGAATGATACACAAAAATCCATAAAACACTATCAATAGTTTATCGTTACTTCTTTTAATCTCTCATTCAACATAAAAGTCACTTCGGAAGTTATATTCAAATTATTTTTGGCATATAAGACTTGAGCACTTGGAATTACCAAATTAAGGTTATATTTCTCGGCAAGTTCACTAATTATTGTAATAGTTGTTTCATGGACTCTACTCATAGCCTCAGCGTGAGCTTGTTCAAGCTTTGTTTTCTTAATCTGAATTTCTTTTCTAACGTGGCTAACTTTTGCATTAAATGCGTTTACTTTATGCTCAAATTCAGTTTCACTTAAATGAGAACGCTCATTTAGCAGCTTCTCTTCCAGCGGTTTAAATTCTGCTTCTTTTGCAGCAATATTCTCTTGAATTTTATGATTAAGCTTTTCGATTTTATTACGCAAATCTTTTATAGCGATCGAACCTTCCAATATAGATTGTACATCAGCAACAGCTACTCTAACTTTAAAATTATCTTCTTTAATTGGCACACTTTGTGCCTCCGTAATCGTTGAGAAATTTATTATGAATATGCATAAACATAATATTCGGTATATCATCCTTTGATCCTTTTAGGTTAAACGGTATCGGCTAGAATTGTCATCCCGTGGCTTGACCACGGGATCTTGTATCACAGGCAGTATCCTGAAATTCCGCAATCAAGTCGCAGGATGACATTCAAGATGACTGGATTCCCGCCTATGTGGGAATGACACTGGAGCAACACCCTTATTAATCTAAGAATAAATAATATCAAGCAATTTGTCTATAATTAAAAACTTAACCTTTACCTAACATTGGCACATTCCCACCTCCCCATGGTATATATTCGCCATCCGAATAATAATCACTAGAAATAGGTTCAAACGAAATAGCTTTTATTGCTTCAGGACTTAAATAGGTACTCTCTCCATCACTAAGCAAAGGTTCAGTAGCCGGTTCTTCTAGCTCAACATAAATTTCATGCTGTTCATTTCATTAAATTCATATACAAAAAGCTTCATGAATATGCTCTGTTCCTTTGTTCTTAACCAAAACTACTGTAATACCATAATCTTTTGCAGCATTGACAGTTATTGCGGTATTATTAATTATTGCTCTTATATATTCTTTTTTAGTACAATTTTGTATTTCTTCAAAATTATTAGAAGGTAAAGCTGATTTTATATAAATTTTTGCTGCATCTTCCTTTCCTAGTAACCTTGCTAATGCATATTTTACAGCATGAGGATAATCATTAAATAATGCTATAGCTATTTTATGACCGGATAATATAATATTCTTAGGCGTGTTATTTGCTCTTCATTTTCCAACCTAAATTTTCATTATCTAGGAATTTCTCCATCAGCTCTATAGCAAATTTTTGCTCAAGCCTAACTTTTTCTTGCTCTCGTTCTTCATAGGAGCTAAAAAAGCGATGTTGTATATATTACGTGCTATTAAACCTCCTAACCTCTCTCCAATATAATTATGCAAATGTCCAACTAAAGTATTGTTACAATCAAATATAAATAAAACTGTATTATCGTTCATTAATTTCTCTTATTTTAAAGTTTAAAAATTCTTAGTAATTTTTATTCTACAGTTAAATCAATTTCTTTTTCAAGAACTTATATTCCAATTTTTGGTATTTTAGTGTATAATACGAAAAACTATTGTAAACTTGTGAGAATTTTTAAAGATGACATCTATTCGTAATATAGCAATTATTGCCCACGTTGATCATGGAAAAACTACGCTTGTTGATAACATGCTTAAACAAAGCGGAACATTTAGAGCTAACCAAGCAGTTGCTGAGCGTGCTATGGACTCTAACGATCTTGAGCGTGAGCGTGGAATCACGATACTTGCCAAATGCACTGCTCTTATGTGGAACGATATCCGTATCAATATAGTTGATACGCCAGGACACGCCGATTTTGGCGGTGAAGTAGAACGCATCCTTAGCATGGTTGACGGTGTAGTGCTACTTGTCGATGCATCGGAAGGACCAATGCCGCAAACAAAATTCGTGCTTTCTAAAGCGTTAAATCTCAGCTTAAAACCTATTGTCGTTATTAATAAAATCGATAGAGATGACCAAAGAATTAAAGAAGTTATCGATGAAGTATTTGAGCTATTTGTGGCACTTGAAGCAAACAACGATCAACTTGACTTCCCTATAGTTTATGCATCAGGTAGAGCAGGTAGAGCATCTTTAACCTTTGATGATAAAATTAATCCTTTAGACAATTTAGCAGATGATTTAGCACCGCTTTTCGATCTTATAGTACAGCATGTACCAAAACCCTTAGCCGATGACAAAGCACCGTTTTCTATGCTTGTGACTACTAGAGAATATAACTCTTTCTTCGGTAGGGTTTTAACAGGTCGTGTACAAAGCGGCACTGTCAAAATTAACCAAAACGTAAAAGTATTAAATCGTGAGAATAAAGTACTTGAAACCGGACGTATCACTAAAATATTAGCCTTTAGAGGCTTAGAGCGAATCGCTATAAATGATGCTACAGCCGGCGATATTATTGCCGTAGCAGGCGTTGAAAACGCCAACGTTGCCGATACTATCTGCTCCCCTGAGGTAACCGAGGCCGTACCGTCTCTACCTATCGATCCGCCGACTTTATCCATGACTTTTAGCGTTAATGACTCACCGCTTGCAGGAAGTGAAGGGACAAAAGTTACGTCGAGCTTAATTGGAGCTAGGTTAATGCGTGAGCTTGAAAGTAACATTGCCTTAAAAGTTACTGAAGCTGCCGAGAAAAATGCTTTCCAAGTTGCAGGACGTGGTGAGTTACAACTTGGTATCTTAATTGAAACTATGCGTCGTGAAGGATTTGAGCTATCTATTAGCAGACCCGAAGTATTATTCCAAACTGATGAGAAAGGTAATAAGCAAGAACCGATGGAAGAACTCCAAGTTGACGTTGATGATGATTATGTTGGAGTAGTCGTAAAATCTTTAGCACTGAGAAAAGCCGAAATGACTGATATGAGACCGTCAGGCGGCGGTAAAAGCCGTGTTACGTTTATCGGACCGTCTAGAGGGTTAATCGGCTATCACAGCCAGTTTTTAACCGAAACACGAGGCACAGGGATTATGAATCGTATTTTCCATGGATATGCTGATTATAAAGGAAATATCGAGGGAAGACGTAACGGTGTGCTTATCTCTAACGGTGACGGGGCAGCAGTCGCATATGCTCTATGGAATCTAGAAGAAAGGGGCAAAATGTTTATAAACCCTAGTGACAAAGTATATAGAGGCATGATTATCGGCGAACATAATCGTGATAATGATTTAGAGGTAAACCCACTAAAAGCGAAACAACTGAGCAACGTTAGAGCAACAGGTAAAGACGAAGCCATAAGGCTAACTCCGCCAATGCTTTTAACGTTAGAGCAGGCAATCAGCTATATACAAGATGACGAGCGAGTTGAAGTCACACCGAAATCTATTCGTTTACGTAAAGCTCTACTTGACCCTAACGACCGTAAAAGAGCTGCAAAGTAGATATGCCTAAAAAAGTTGACATCGTCATTGCGAGGAAAAACTGTAAGTTTTGACAAAGCAATCTCTGGAATCTTGCTTTATGAGATTGCTACGCTTCTTTCAGTTGCTCACAATGACGAAAAAACTAAGCTAATACATTAAATACTATAATAACAAACCTTTTTAACGGCTTCTATTACATCGCTCTCACTCGGCAGAGCTAGTGTTTCTAAATTAACAGCATAAGGAAGGGGAAGATTTTTGCCGCTTACAATCTCTATTGGAGCATCTAAATAATCAAATGCTTCTTTCATAACAATAGAAGCTATACTTGCACCAACACCTGCAAAAAACCACCCTTCTTCCACTACAACTAAACGATTAGTTTTTTTCACTGATTCTATTATTGTCTCAGTATCAAGCGGTTTAATAGTGCGAAGATCAATAACCTCACAATCAATATTATCATTCTGCACAACATTTGCAGCATCTAAGGCAAGTTTTACTTGAATCGAGAAAGTTACTATAGTGACACTACTACCCTCTCTTAAAATTTTTGCCTGACCAAAGGGTATAGGCTCGATTGTTTTCGGCACGTCAAAACTATGACCGTATAAAATTTCATTTTCTAAAAAAACAACGGGATTATCGTCCCTAATAGCTGTAAGCATAAGTCCTTTATGATCTTCTGCACTATAAGGAGCTACTACTTTTAATCCCGGAATGTGGGAATAGCAAGCTGTATAATTTTGGCTATGTTGTGCAGCTACTCTACTTGCTGCTCCGTTTGGTCCTCTAAATACTATCGGACATTTGACCTGCCCGCCTGACATGTAATGCGTTTTTGCAGCTGAATTAACTATGTGATCGAATGCTTGCATAGCAAAGTTAAAAGTCATAAACTCTACGATCGGGCGCAGTCCTGCAAAAGCTGCTCCGACTGCAAGCCCTGCAAAACCATATTCCGTTATCGGTGTATCAATTACCCTCTTAGGACCAAATTGCTCTAGTAATCCTTGAGTTACCTTATAAGCTCCTTGATATTCTGCAACTTCCTCACCTATGACGAAAACCTTGTCGTCTCTTATCATCTCTTCTTGCATGGCATCACGCAATGCTTCACGTACCGTTATTTGCATTTTTCTTTTTTATTATTTGATTAAATTAAACGTTATTGCAAGGAGGCTTGCCTATGTGAACGTCATTGCGAGCAGCCGTAGGCTGCGTGACAATCTCATGAAATAATAACAAATTCCTGAGATTGCTTCGTCAAAACTTACAGTTTTTCCTCGCAATGACGCCTTAACAGTACACCTGTGTATACAACTCCCCTTCATCAGGTAGCGGTGAATTTTCTGAGAATGCTACTGCTTCTTTCACAATTTCTTTTACCGACTGTTCTATTGCTTTTAAATCCGCTTCGGTTACATATTTATTGTCGAGTATCGTTTTTCTTATTATTACCAACGGATCACGCTCTTTATATTGCTCAACTTCTTCTTTACTACGATATTTTGCCGGGTCGGACATCGAATGCCCACGATAACGATAAGTTTTTACCTCTAATATCAGAGGAAAGCTATTTTCTCTAACATACTCGGCTGCTTGCTTAGAGCCGTCATACATTTCTTCAAAATCCATACCGTCTAGCTGAAATCCTTTAATCCCAAACGATGCCCCTTTCGTATATAAATCACGCATAAAGGTAGAACGTGCTACAGACGTCCCCATCGAATATTCGTTATTTTCAATAATATAAACTACCGGCAAACCCCATAAAGCAGCCATATTAAAAGCTTCATATACCTGACCTTGATTAACGGCACCGTCACCTAAAAAAGTAAAACAGATATTATGCGTATCGTTATATTTTTCAGCAAACGCAAGCCCTGTGCCTATCGGTACTTGAGCCCCTACTATACCGTGTCCACCGTAAAATTTGTTTGGTACATTAAATAAATGCATCGAGCCACCCTTACCTTTCGAACAACCTGTAGCACGCCCCATAAGCTCGGCAAGAACATACTTAGGCTCAGTGCCTGCTAAAATAATATGAGCATGGTCACGATAGCTAGTAATAGTGCTATCACCTTTTTGTTTAACCATATCTACCGCAGCAATTACTGCTTCTTGCCCTATATATAAATGACAAAAACCACCGATTTCTCCCATTCCGTATAACTGACCGCATTTTTCTTCAAAACGACGCAGTAGGAGCATATCTTTAAAGCTTTTTATATATTCTTCCTTTGTCGGCTTATATTTTCCTAACTTAATATCCACTAATTACTCCTTAAGACTATTGTCATCCCGTGGCTTGACCACGGGATGACATCTGTAAATTAAAAGTCACAAAATATGGTACATGATCCGAAGGTGAAGACCAATCACGTGCTTCTGATAGTAAATGCATAGAAAATAATGCACCTTTTAAATTATCGCTAACCCAAATATGATCAAGTCTTCTACCTCTGCTAGATTTTTTCCAATCTATATTTCTATAACTCCACCAAGTATAAAATTTTTCGTCAAGCGATACGAAATGTCTGCTACTATCAATAAAACCTAACACATTTTGTAGCTCTACCAATAACGAGCGTTCAATATCGGTATGGCTGATAACATTTCGCAACTGCTTACTAGACCATACATCATGTTCATGCGGAGCAATGTTCAAGTCCCCAACAATAATCATTTTATCGTTTTTAGTACGGTTAGTCGTTAACCATTCCTGCATTAACCTTACATATTCGAGCTTATGCTTAAATTTTGTATTTACCTCGATATCAGGTATATCACCGCCGGCAGGAACATAAAAATTATGTATTTCTATATCATTAACTATAGCTGCTATATGCCTTTTATCACTATTATATAACTCCAATGAAAAAACATTATTCAAAGGAAATTTTGAAATAATAGCAACACCGTTATATGATTTCTGCCCTGAATATATTACATGTTCATAGCCTATATTTTTAATAACTTCAAGAGGAAATAATGAGTCAGCTACCTTTGTTTCTTGAAGTAAAATAATATCCGGCTTATGTTCATATGCTAATTTTCTTAATAAATCGATCCGTAGACGCAATGAATTAATATTCCAAGTAACTATCTTCATTAGACTTGTTGTATAACCTCCTTCTAAAGGTAATTTGTATGTCAATCCGGTACTCGCATCCTCACGTACTAAGTGTACGCTGCGGTGCTGCGTTCCGTGTTGCTTTCAAATTCCTCTTTATACGATAGGTTACACAACAAGTCTATTTAATTTTTTATAGCTGCCCCTATTATTGCATCTCTAAAATAACTTATTCCAAGTTGATTTAAAGGATTTTTCATGTCAATTTTATCTTTTTCTTCTTCAGGAATTTTTATCATAGTATTACTGAGTATAGCAAAATAAAGATTATCAGGCAAAACATATCCTGCTTCACTTTGTATTCCAAGGGCCTTTCCCGTATAATGAATCATTAAACGCTTAGAATCAAGATCAGTAAGAAAAATACCGTAGCCCATATAAGACTTACGCCCTTCTATATCTTGTGCTAAAAAATATTTAGTAGTCATAAGTTTATACGACTTCTTAGCAAGAATTTTCTCCTCATTTAATGCCCTATACCATCTAATAAGATCAACCGGTGTTGATATTATACCACCGTCAGCACAAGGAACTGCTAAAAAATCAGCAGTTACAGGAGTAAATATAGGTTTATTACTATTATTAGGCGTTAAAAAATATCTTACCGGATAATTAGAACTAATAACGTTTTTTTGGATTCTAGCGGCTTCACTATATGAAGCACAACTAGTAGATTTCATATTAAGCGGTTTAAAAAATTCATCATAAAAAAAGTTAGCTAAATCTTTTTTAGCCAGCTTTTCTATAATCATACCGAGTATAACAAAATTAGTATTACTATATTTAAATTTTTTCCCTATAGATATTTCTAAAGGCTTAGAAGAAACAAATTGTAATATTTTCTTGTGAATCTCTTTCTTAGGCATATTTAAATCAAGTTTAACAAAACTAAAATATTCAGCAATACCGCTACTATGCGTTAATAAATTATGGATAGATATTTTATATGCCCAATCCGGCACTTTTCCACCCCACATTTCTGGATCAAGATATTTATAAATTTTATCGTTAATATTTAATAATGCCTGTTCTTGTAATTTTAAGATTCCCGCTGCTGTAAAAGGCTTTGTAGCAGAAGCAATAGGCATCATTTCATTTGCTTTTAATTGCTCACCATTTAAAGCAAAAATTCCTTTAGCACCGGTTAATAAAGGTTTATAATCATCGGCAAACATAAAAACGGCATTTAAAAATCTATTACTGATATATTCTTTTTCTGCTTCATTGATTCTTTGCTGTATATCTGCAAAACAATCAATACAATTAGTAATAAAAAAAAGCAACAATAACAAATATCTATACATCATAACTGCAACACTCCACAAACTTATCAATAGACGTCTTACATAACGCAGCTAATAAAAAGAAACTTGAAGGAGACACGGAACGCAGAACCACAGCGTATACACTTGACATGAGGATTCGAGTACCGGATCGACGTACAAATTACCTTTAGAAGCAAGTTATGTAAGACGTCTAGTAAAATAAAACGGTAATTTTGCTTCTAACTTACTCTCTTGACCAAAAATTTTTTCAGATAAACATATATTATTAGCATGCAAGAACATATATTTACTATATGGCATTATTTCTTTATTACCATATTTATCATCTCCCAGTATCGGACAACCTAATAATTTAGCATGCAACCTTAATTGATGCATTCTACCTGTAACCGGCGTAAATTCAATTAAAAATAAGTTATTATCAAGTGATTTAAGTACTTTATAATAAGTAATGGCAAGTTTACCATTTTCACCATCAATATCAGTAATTTTAGGTGTACTTCCTTTACTCTTTTCTATATTACTTCTAACTTCGCCTACATTTTTAATTGGCTTCCCATAGGTTACGGCAAAATATGTTTTTACAACCAATTTTTCTTTAAAAGCATCATGAAGTTTTACACTACTTAAATAATTTTTGGCTATTAAGAGCAAACCACTTGTTTTTTTATCTAATCTATGTACTAGCTTAAAATCAGCACCTTTATAATTCAAATATTTTAATGCAGAGTCAATAGATAAATTTATTTTAGTGCCACCTTGAGTAGCAAGACCTGCAGGTTTATTTATAGCTATTAAATTATCATCTGCATATATCAAATAATCGGTAGTAATTTTCTTCGCTAGCTTAATTTCAGCGTCGGTAAAAACTAATTTTTCAGGTTGCTTAACAGGTAAATTAAACTTATCGTTAATAAAAATTTTATCGCCGCCCTTTACTCTTAAACTCGCTTCTGCTTTCTGAGCATTAACGGTAATTTGTTTTTGACGTAATGCTTTCTCTATTACTCCTTGAGTCAATAAGGGATATAGACGTTTTAAATATTTATCTAATCTAGAAGAAATAGGAGTATTGACATCGATGATCATATTTTTAATAAATTAGGAACTTTTTATTAAAAAATAGCACCAAATTATTATAGATAAAAGGATTATAGCAAAAAGCTGATGTATAGAGGCAATTATTATAGGTACAGAGTATAAAAGAGTAATTATTCCGGTAGATACCTGCATAAATAATGCAATCATTAGAAAATACGCTATCTTATTTAATTTCGGATGCTCTATTTTTAACAAGCAAATTATCAAAACTACAACAACCAAAAATACGCTATAGCCGACTAAACGATGTATGAATTGTATAAAAACCGGATCATACCAATTTTTAAGATCAAAGAAATTATCTTTTATCTCCATCGGAATAAATCTATCATCCATTAGCGGAAAACTATTATATATCAGCCCTGCATCAAGCCCTGCAACTAAAGCACCTAAAAAAATTTGCACATATACTACAGTAATAGCAATACCGGAAAATATTAATGGTAATTTAAAATCTGTTTGTGACAGGATTAACAACATATCACAACGATTTTTTATTAGTTGATAAAAAAGTATGTGATAAATAATTACGGCGATCATTAAATGAAAAGCAAGTCGAAAATGACTAACATACGGGCTATTCAACAAACCGCTTTTAACCATATACCACCCTATAAAGCCTTGTACGCAAAATAACAACAAAGCAATTATATAAGGTAGCATGTCACGATTTTTTATAACATCTTTAAAATAAAAATATATTAAAGGTACAATATATATTAAAGCTGTAATTCTACCGAGTAATCGATGTATAAACTCTAACAGATAAATAAACTTAAACTGTGATAAAGTAATTCCGTAATTAACAGAGTTATATTCAGGAAAAGCTTTATATTTAGCAAATTCCGATTGCCAGCTTTCAAAACTAAAAGGCGGCAAAATACCGGTTACCGGACGCCACTCAACTATAGATAAACCAGCACCGGTAAGCCTTGTTATCCCCCCTATAACAATCGTCGCTATGACCATTATACAACTTATACACAACCATTTTGTAATTAAACTTTTCTGCACTTTTATTTTAAGTTTATGTTTTTTATCGCGTCATTACAGCATTACTATGTCATCCCCGCGTAGGCCTTGTGGCGTGGATAGGTTTATCATTTATCATCCCGCAACTTGATCGCGGGATCCAGCTAAAAATACTAATATTATTAGTATTTTTTATTATTTTTATGGACCCCGTGGGCTTGACCACGGGGTGACATTAAGGATTACTGGATTCCTGCTTTCGCAGGAATGACATATTAGCCCTCAAATCAAGACTCTGCATTCGTTTCCATATCTTCGACGGTATTAGAAGGACATTTCTTATTTGATGTTTTATTACGATATCTACGTTTTGTCTTTTTTGGAGCAGCTTGTGCTTCTTCTAAGCCGGCATTACTTTCCACAACTTGCACCTCTTCCACAACGCTTACGGTTTGCTCCACCGATTCTTCTACCTCTAAACTCTTATCTTTTACTTCATTAGCAACATTATTACTATTATTAGCTGTTTTCCATTTATGTTTATTTTTGCGTAACTGTTCTTTTTTCAGATCTTCTTCAGTATAATCGGCATTATGATTCTGAATTACCGGCTTAACAGAATTAAAATTATTGTTATTCTTCTTAAACAGCTTCACTTTTTCAATCGAATAACTATCTGATGTAGCATTAGGATCGGAATAAAAATTAAGCTTTATATTATATTTTTCTTCAATAAATTTTATCTCAGCACGTTTATTATTAAGTAGATAAAGAACTGAAACGATATTGGTAAAAACATTTATTACATCAATTCTTTCTTCAAAAATTTCATTCTCTATAGTACGTAAAATTAACATAGCATTAGCGTCACTTGCTCTAATGACTCCTTTACCGTTACAATGAGAACAAATTGCCGCATTAGTTTCTAAGAAAGAAGAACGTAATCTCTGCCTTGAGAATTCAAGTAGTCCAAACTGACTAATATTACCGGTTTGTATACGAGCACGATCACGACTTAAAAACTCTTTAAAGGATCGTTCAATAATTTTACGATTCTTAGCTTCGCTCATGTCTATAAAATCAACAACTATCAAACCTGATAGATCTCTAAGCTTTACTTGCTTTGCTACTTCTTTGGCTGCTTCTAAATTAGTTTTTAGTGCCGTTTCTTCAATATTTTGTTCAGAAGTTGATTTACCGGAATTTACATCAATTGCAATAAGAGCTTCCGTGGGATTAATAACGATATATCCTCCTGAAGGTAACGTCACTACAGGCTGATATAATTTAACTAATTGCTCTTCTACTTGAAACTTAGTAAATATAGGAGTTTTACTTTTATGCTCTTTCAGCTTTACAAGCTCTGAAGGTAATAAATCCTGCATAAATTTTGAAGCATCTGCATAACCCTCTTGTCCTTGAATTACCACCTCTTTAACATTGTGATCGCACATATCACGTATGGTTTTACGTATTATACTATCTTCCTCATGAATAAAACACGGAGCCGGAAATTTAATAGTACTTTTACGAATTTTATTCCATAACCTTGCTAAATAATTATAGTCTTTCTTTAAATCTAAGGTGCTACTTCCTCTACCTGCGGTTCTAACAATGACGCTATAAGCATTTTTGTCACCGCTTACTATTTTATTTAAAATATCTTTCAGTCTTTTTCTTTCTTCCCCGTTTGATATTTTACGCGATATACCGTTTTGCAAACCTTTATTAGGCATTAAAACACAATATTTACCAGCCAAGGATATATAAGTAGTAAAAGCGGCGCACTTATTTCCTCGTTCTTCCTTAGTAACCTGCACTAATAATATTTGGTTTTTTCTTATTACTTCTTGAACTTTATATTGTTTATATTGTGGAATATTTGACTCAGGGGTACCGCTTTGAATCATTTCAATATCATCAGCCGCTTCTAAATTAAGTTCTGACTGGAACGTACTCTCTACTAAATCTTCTATGGTTTTTAGGTCAATTTCTTCACTATCAACCAAAGCATCATATATAACAGCCGGTTTCTCTTTATCATCCTCAACCGTAATATTTGAAAGAGCTATTTCAGGAAAAGCATTAACCGGAAAATTTCTCTCCGAGGTAGACAAATTGTAATAGTTAGGATGGATTTCACTAAACGGTAAAAAACCGCTTTTATCCATTCCGTACTCTATAAAAACAGCTTGTAGCGACGGTTCTATTCTTGTAACTTTTGCTAAATAAATGTTACCTTTATTTTGTTGTCTTACGGTTGTTTGAAATTCAATATCTTCTATATTGTTGCTTTGTCCTAATAAAACTACTCTTGTTTCGCTTGGAAAATTAGCATCAATTATAATCTTTTTATTCATTTATCTTGCTCACTAACTTGAAGAACAAATAATTAATATAATACTTGCATCTTAAGAAAAATCATTGTTTATCTTGTATTAATTTATTTAAATAGATAATTTATCTATGAGTAAAGAGCAAAAATGAAATTCTAGATAAACTTCAAATAACACCTCTTTAAAATACTAAAAAATATATTATTATTTTCCTTACATTAAAATATTTTCATATTATTTAATTCATTAATTTTTTTAAAAATTCAACAATAATTATATACAAATTACAAATAAGACTACCATACTTGATTAAAAGCTGATAATCTAATAACTATCCATATATACTTAAATAATGGAATTATGAATCTCTTTAATTTTTAAGATAGTAAGCTTAATCATTATAATTATGAGTTATATACCATGTATTTATGTTTAGCAAACACTTAATTTATGACTTTAAAAAACGATTACAAAACTATTTTTTTCTCACTTTTGGGAATATTTATTTTTTCCTGTATCAATGCTATAAATTTTTATAATTTTAAAATCTTTTTACTGCTAAATAAAAATCTAGGCGGAGAACAAATAAATCATATCAATCAAACTAAATTTATAGGTTCGATAATCGCAGGCTTTGCCTTAACACAGTTAATTAATAAGTTAAGTAATCAAAAAATTATTTTAATTAGCTTATCTTTATTAATTATTTGTACAATAAACCTAACTTTATTAAATAATTATACTCTAATTAAAATTAATTTTATTGTAATTAATTTTGGAACATTTTCATATTTCACTTCTATAACATTAGACATTATTGAGAGTAGCAAAGAAAAGAAATATTTTTTTTTAGCTTGTATAATGTTGTTATGGGCGGGTGGAAACTTAATGGTAGATTTATTAAATCCATTTATAACACCGACAAATAATACTATAGTAATTTGTGCATTGTTATATTGTATCAATATACTAACCGAATTTCTGCATTATAATCCTACATCTCATAAATTAAATTTAAATTCCAAATTTTCATCCTTAATAAAAAATGTCGAATTACAATTATTGACAGGCTTCGTAGTTGCTTATGTCACCTTGGATATATTATGGTATTATGAAGCTTTTGCATTAAAGAAAGAATTAGCATTAATTAATTTAAGACTTATACTAAAATATATTTTTCTAGCAATATGTTTTTCTATAATTCCTATATGCTATATATTAAGCAAAGTAAATAAATATTTGGCTAATTTATCACTAACTATAATTCTGCTCGTCTGCTTTATTTTACTACCGCTTCATGGAACTAATAAAAACCTTAATATATTATATATAATACTAATCGGTAGTTGTTTAGGATCTATTTATATTTGCAATATTTTAATACTAATTGATAAATTTAGGGATTACGAACTTAGAACAGCTTTATTTTCGTATTTTTCAATGTGCAGCATCGGTACATATGCCGGAGCTTTATCATCTCATGTACCTTACGGCACTATTAACGGCAGTGATTTCTTATTTTCTATTTTTGCCGTAGTCGGTAGTTTTGTAGCTTATCATTTTTGGTATTGTATTAAGTATACATTATATAGATTTTAATAAGACTTCTTGCATAACTTGCTAATAAAGGTAATTTGTACGTCGATCCGGTACTCGAATCGTCACGTTACTTACGTGTACGCTGCGGTTCTGCGTTCTGTGTCTCCTTCAAATTTCTCCTTATTAGCAAGTTATGCAAGAAGTCTTATACTAACAGACGAAGATCAACTTCAAAAAGAGCAAGGAATCCACAAGGTGAGGAGCAGCGCGTATAATTAATACGTGAGTATCGCAACTCTTGTAGGATGACACAGCCAATTTTTGAAGTTCATCGAGTATATGTGTAATATTCTGTAACATACTATAACTTGTATAATTTGGCATTAAATATTAATATCTAAATATATTTTTACAATGCCTAAAATGCAGCAAAGTACATTATTAAAACCGGTTAGTTGTTACGGAATCGGGGTCCACTCAGGAAAACGTACCCAGTTAACTATAGAGCCCGCTAAAGAAAATACCGGAATTATATTCATTAGAACCGATATATCTTCTGAAAATAATTATATTGAAGCTAGCTATTTCAATGTTTCCGATACCTTGTTATCTACCACTATCAGTAATGATCATAAAGTTCAAATTTCAACAATTGAACATTTAATGGCAGCACTTTGGGGATGCAGCATTGATAATGCAATTATTAAAATTGACGGTCCTGAAGTACCAATTATGGACGGCAGTAGTAAACCTTTTGTGTTTATGATTGAGTGTGCAGGACAAAAATTACAAAATGCTCCTAAAAAATATCTAAAAATTTTAAAAGATATAAAAGTAGTTCATAAAGATTGTGAATTATATTGTACTCCTTCCGATCACATGACTGTAGATTTAACCATTGATTTTAGTAGTAAAGCTATAGGCAGACAAAATCTAAGTTTTAGGGATCAAGAATCTTTTACTAAAAATATTGCGGATGCTAGAACTTTTGGCTTTATAAGAGATGTTGATTATTTGAAAAGCAAAGGGCTTGCCCAAGGTGCCTCATTTGAGAATGCTATAGGAATAGATGAGCAGGATAAAATCTTAAACCCAAACGGCTTACGTTATAAAGATGAATTTGTTCGCCATAAACTATTAGATTTATTCGGTGATTTATATACCAACGGCACTAGCATTGTAAGTGCAATTAAAGGCTACAAAACTAGCCATGCTCTTAATAATGAACTATTGCATAGAATATTTAGCGATACTACCTCTTACAAATTTGTAACTAGCAGTGAGTTATAATAATCATTTCATATTGTTAAATTTCGCTTTCTTTTTTGCATCCTTTTTAAATTTTCACTTTTTGTCGTTTTTATTTCAGCATTATTAACGTTATCTTTATCCATAGCTTTAGTTAAAGGATTATATCCTTCGGCTTTACTAGGATTTTCATAAAATGGATTCATTACATTTTTAATATCTTTAACATAGCTCTCTTCGCTATTATCCATTGTTATTTTATTTTCTCTAAAAAATTCTTCTAAACCGTTTCTTTTTATTTCAGAATTAAAACTGCCTATTATTTCTCGAAATTTTTGTATTGTTTGGTCTTTATTCATACTCCAATAATTCTTATCCGTTATTAATTTTTTTAAAGCTAATGTTTGCAATACTTGATTCTTAGTATAATTCTCTAATTGTTCTAAATTTTTATATATAGGAGTATCTTGTTTTTTATATTCTTCATTTATATTTAATTTAAAATTGCTTTTATTTCTATTTTTTCCTTTTCAGTAAGACCGTCGATAATTAATGATGCGGTCGTAACTACACCGTAACCCATAGCTTTTAATATATCAAGCATATTACCGCTCGCACCTTTAATAATAGAAGCGGCCCCATTTGCGGCTCCACCTAAATTATTGCCAAATATTCGTCCTGTACTTTTCAATTTATTTACATTTAACTCATACTTATCTTGAGTAGCATCCTTACCTGCCGTTTGCGGCGTATATAATTCATTTTTCAAAATATCTTTTAAGCTCGGTTCTAATGATAATATATAATCTTGCTGACTTTTAGCATTTCTGTTATGTACTAATAAATTATTCTCTTTATGAAGTTTACGCAAATCATGCACTTTCAAAGTCTCATTTACAGCTTGAATTCCTACGCTAACTCCTGAAACAACAGCTACAGCTATAATTATCGGTGATATAGGAGTAAAAAGTCCAGAAACTGTAATTGCTATAGAAGCTATGGAAACTGCATAACTTAAACTATTGCTAAATAATATTTTACCGATTTTACTTTGTCTAAAACTAGTCCAATAAGATTTTAACTTATTAAATATTTTTCTAACCCTTGATTTTTTTGACATTTATTTTTCTCTCCAAAGAACAAATATTTTTATAAATTTTTCTTTTATTTATTTAATTAACTTCTCTTACAACTGAAATTATAGTATAAACTCTAATAAAAAAACAAAATAAATGTCTGGAAAAGAATTAAATAAAATTGTTGCAGCCATCTTATTTGCTAGTTTAATTGCTATGATGGTTAGCTTTGTTGCAAATATATTATACAAGCCCACTCTAGAGTTACAACATCGCGGCTATAGCGTTGCGGTTCAAGAATCATCAGAAAATCAAAATACTACCGCACTAGAGCAAGCACCGGTAAATATACCGGAATTAATGAAGACTGCTAACACCGATAACGGTCGTGAAATAGCCAAGAAATGTTTAATGTGTCATTCTCTTGATAAAGACGGTCCAAATAAACTAGGACCGCATCTTTGGGATGTCGCAGGCAGACCAAAAGCAAGCATAGCAAACTATAAATATTCCCCTGCTCTATCAAAACTTGGCGACGTATGGGATGATGATAGTTTATTTGCTTTCTTACATAAACCAAGTAGCTATGCACCAGGAACTAAAATGTCCTTTGCCGGTATCTCAAAACCACAAGACATAGCTGACGTAATATTATTTTTAAAAACTTATGTTCATGATAAATAATTATCTCACCGAAATATGGTTAATAATAGGTATAATTTGCATAGTTGTTGAATTCTTTACAGTTCCAAGTATTGGATTCTTATTCTTTGGGCTTGGAGCGTTATCAAACACGCTTGTGGTATATAATTACCCTCTAGTTAGCTTAACAAATCAAATAACATTTTTTGGTATATTATCACTTATTTGGTTTTGCATATTATATTATCCTCTTAAAAAATATGTTTATAATAAAACTGATAAAACAAAAAATTACTCGGATCTGATAGGCAAAACGGTAGAGGTTTATAGTGCTACAGTTTCTTCTGATACTATAGGACAAGTAAGATGGTCCGGTGCTATTATGAATGCTTACCTTGTTCCAAATGAAATCGATGCAAAAACAGGCGACCGACTTTTTATTATCGAAGTTAAAGGGAATGTACTAATTTGTTCTAGAGAAAAACCTAATAATAATTCTTAGCAAAATATTTCTAAATGACATTGCCCGCGTAAATACAATTCCTCATTGCAAGTAGGTATTGTTGCGTGGATCATTTTATGTCATTCCCACGGAAGCGGGAATGACACTAAATGCATTTTCCAGTCCAACGCGGGCAACCTCTCTAAATATTCTCTTTAAACCAATCAAAAACTTTTTTAAAGAAGCTACTATTTGCATCAAGTCTAATATGAGCAAATTCTTTTTGCTGTTTTAGAGCATGAATTTTTAGCATTCCTATAGTTGCTGAATACATAGCCGGATTATAGTCTTCTATAAAACCGGCAATAATCTCCGGTTTACCGATTCTACTCTGTTTTTCAAAAATTTTATTTGAAAGCTCTTTAAGTCCTCTAAGCTGAGACCCGCCGCCGGTAATTACAACTCTAAAAACTTCAACCTGCCCTTTTGTTGCTTTATTATATTCGGCTTTTACCATTGATAATATTTCTTCGGCTCTTGCTCTTATTACCTCAGCCAATTTATAAATTGTTACGGAAGTATTTAAAGTATGATGAGTATCAACCTGAAAATCCTCCATATTTACAATACTATCTTTCTCAAATAAAGGTATCATTGCATTACCGTATAAAATTTTTAATTTCTCTGCCGTAACAAGATCAATACCAAAGACTTTAGCAATATCCGAGCTAATATGAAAACTACCTATATTTACATGCCCCGTATATATTAATTTACCGGCAAAAAAAATGCCGAAAGAGGTAGTTTTATCCCCCATGTCGATGATAAGCGAACCTAGATTTTTTTCATCATTCGTAAGACAGCTAATAGCAGAAGCATAAATTGCTAGAGTAATATTTGTGACTTCAACATGACATTTAGCGAAGCATTGTACAATATTTGATAACATATTTGAACTAGCAGCAATAATATGTAATTCACAACTAAGTTCTCTACCGTACATACCTATAGGATTCTCGACTGAATTATTATCAAGGGTAAATTCAAGAGGAAAATAATGAATAATTTCCTGGTTTTTAACTTTAAATTCAAGTAATGCTTTTTGTAGTAACTTTTTAATATCCTGCTGCGTTACGGTTTGCCCGTTAACTTTAATGGTATAATTAATATAATAAGATTTAGTGTCGGCACCTGATAACGATAATATAACTTTTTTTACATTTTTACTGCAATCTTTTTCAAGTGCGTAAATTGCTGAAACAATGCTAGTTTCAGCATTTTTTAAATCTGATATAACTCCTGATTTAATACCTTTAGAATGATGCAAATTTTGGCTAGCTACTTTAATTTCACCTTTTTTACTAATATAGGCAGCAATTACGGCAATCTTACTACTACCGCAATCAAGTGTAACAAAATTTGATATTTTGTCTTTCATTTTTTTATGCTTGTTATTCCAAAAACGTCATTGCGCGAAGAATTACAAAGTAATGAGACGAAGCAAGCTCAGGATGCTTGACAAGAGTACCACGTCGAAACTACGTTTCTCTTCGCAATGACGATTCTCAGTACTTCTCTATATAATACTTATTCTTATCCCTTAAATCCAAAACCTTATAATTTTGGTTAAATAGCTTATTAGCTTTATTTAGTGCATCGACATATTTTAATGCTTCTTCAAACTCTTTTTCAGGTAACTTAATACTTATATTACCTTTAAGCTTTAAATCCCACCTTCTATCTCCGAGTCTTACAACAGCTGAAGTTTTATTCATTAATGCCGGATATTTCTGCAGCTCTAATACTAATGTACCTGCATAGATATTCGCCCCTTCCCCTACAACATGTAATAAATGAGGAAAAGGTTGAATATTTTTACTAATTTCGTAACCTTCTTCATCGACTAAGAAAAGCTGATTATTAATTTGCCAAATAGCAATAGGTTCTCTTTCAAATAATTTTATATATACCGTATTTGGTAATCTTCTACTGACATATACTTCCTTGATCCATTTATTTTTCTTTAAATTATTTCTAATTTCGTCTAATTTAAGAGCAAAAATAGGACTGCCCTTATTCGCATTTAAAACCTTTAATATTGTAGGCTCATCAACATTTTGCTGTCCTTCAATGATAACATTCTCAAGTTTAAACCCAAGTTTTGTTGTTGTTTGGTATATATTTGTTGTTAAGTAGGTTTTTATGCCGGCAAAATATTTTGTAAAAACAAATAGACATACAAAGATAATTAAAGCAATCTTAAGCCCTAATATTGCTTTTTTGTAAATTAGTCCTAATTTTCGGCGTAATGAGATATTATTAGTTTTTTTTGTTTGTTTTTTTTTATTGGAGCTTGTTTTTTTTCTCATGATTCAAAGCTTGCCGTCTTTATAATTTCTTCAATTAAGTTAGTAAAATTTATCCCTGCATAAGCTGCAATTTCCGGCACTATTGATAAAGGCATCATACCTGGGTGAGTATTTACCTCCAAAGCATATAACTTGTTTGTCTGCTCTTCTAAAATAAACTCTGCTCTAGCAGGACCTTTACAATTCATTGTTTTATAAATTTTTTCTGACTCTATAAGTAATTTCTCATATAAATTAGCAGGTAGCGGAGCAGGACAAAGATGATCAGCAAATCCTTCGGTATATTTAGTTTCATAATCATAGAAACGATTCTTTAGTAATTTAATCTCTAAAGCTCCAAGAGCTTTGCCGTTTAATACCACTACTTGCAATTCTCGCCCTTTTATATATTGTTCTATTATTACCTGATCACCGTAAGGAAAATCATAATCGGCAAAGTTAAAATCGTCTTCTGCAAATATCACCTCAACACCAATACTTGAACCTTGCGTAAGAGGCTTAATAACGTACGGTCGTTTCATAGGATCATTTTTTATATTATCGCTTTTATTTACAACAATGCTTTCTGCCATATTAATATTATTCGTTAAAAACCAGCTCCTAGAATGTATTTTAGCGAATGCTAAAGCTGAAGATAACACGCCGCTATGAGTATAAGGAATCCGCATTATATTAAGTAATCCTGGTAAACAACCGTCTTCACCATATGTACCGTGCAGGCAATTAAAAACGATATCAGGTTTTATTTCTTGTAATCTAACTGCAATATCCGCTCCCATATCAATAAAGGTAACTCTATATCCTAATTCAATTAAAGCTTTACTAACTCCTTCACTTGACACTAACGATACTTCACGCTCAGCAGACATACCGCCTGCCATTAATGCTATATGCTTTTTACCGGTACTACTTAATATTTTGACTATAGAGTGTTCTACCCAATGTGTTTGATATTTATGCATGTTTTTTCCTTTCTTATTAAATCCATTGTAATTCCTAACTAAAAGCGGCCTTGTTGCATAGCTCGAAAAACCTACTCGATGTCATCCCCGCCTACGCGGGGATCCAGAAAAATAACTTCAATATTGATATAGAAGTTACATATTATAAAATAAACATATAAAAAACTTGTTTTTTATATGTTTTACTGGATTCCCGCCTTCCGCAGGAATGACATAAAACTAGCTGCAACAACGCCCTTTTTAATTAGGGATGACGTCCGATTCTCTTAATCTCCCACTCTAACTTAACCTCGCTATCTTCACATACTTTCTGCCGGACAAAATCACCTAAATCTTCTAAATCCTTAGCGGTAGCATCACCATTATTTATCATAAAATTACAATGAAGTTCTGACATCGAAGCACCGCCTATTCTATAACCTCTAAGCCCCACTTTGTCAATAAGTTCCCAAGCTTTACGCCCTTCAGGATTTGCAAAAGTACTACCGCCCGTACGCTCTTTAATAGGCTGTGTAGATGATCTTGCATTATTTATTTCATTCATCCGTAATAATATATTTTCACTATCGCCTTTATTTATTTTAAAAACAGCTTTGAGAATAATTAAATTCTTTGGTAAATTATTACTGCGATATTTAAAACCGATTTCTTCATTTGTGAATGTTAAAAAGTTTCCTGCAAAGTCAATCGCTTCAATCTGCACTACAATATCTTTAAATTCAGAGCCGTAAGCACCGGCATTCATAGCAACACCACCGCCGATAGTCCCTGGAATACCTACTAAAAACTCAAAACCGGAAATAGCATTTGCTTGACAAAATTTTGCTAAATTATAATTAAGGCAGCTACTACCTACTATTAAATAATTATCTATAAACTCAATATTGCTAAAATTCTGACCAAGTTTTATAACGACCCCTTCTATGCCGCCGTCTCTTATAATAACATTTGAGCCTGCTCCAAAAGTCTTTATAGGTAATTTTTGCTTATTTTGTATTAAGAAACTTTTTAAATCTTCGCTATCTAAAGGTTTAAAGAAAATTTCAGCATTACCGCCTACTTTAAACCATGTTAAGTGTTTTAAATTATAATCTTTTTTATACTCACCTTTTACTATCGGTAAAATTAACATATTTAGTCCTGCTATTTGCTTTACTGTTATCTTCACTCTTTTGTCCCTTAGTTCGCTTGACCCTATGTTATACGAACAGATGTCATTCCCGCTTTCGCAGGAATGACATAAGAGCTATGCAACAATACCAGTCAAACCACGGTATGACAGCTAAAGCCACGGGATGACAATCTCCCCTCTAATTCATTAGCAAAACTTGAAATATTACCTGCTCCCATCATAATTATCATATCACCAGAAGCTGCATTATCTATAATAACTCCAACCGCATCATCTAGCTCTGCTAGAAAATTTGCTTTATCGTGATGTTTACGCTTAGTAATCTTATTAACTAAACTTCGTCCTGTAATTCCCTCTATAGGGTTTTCACCTGCAGCATATATATCAGTAATATAGAGTATATCGGCATCAGCAAAGCACAACATAAAATCATCAAATAAATACTGCATTCTTGAATATCTGTGAGGCTGAAAAATAGCAATAACTTTACCGTTTTGTTTATTTGCTATATTTTTAGCCGTCGCAAGCGTTGCTTTGATTTCCTCAGGGTGATGAGCGTAATCATCGATAATTGAAGCGTTATTATATTCAGCTACTTTGGTAAATCTCCTCTTCACTCCTTTAAAATTATTAAAACCGTTTTTAATAGCTTTAATACCGAAATCTAATTCTATCCCAACGGCAATTGCAGCAAGACTATTTAAAATATTATGTCTTCCGGGCGTTGGAATAGTAATTTTTTCAATAATCGTTATACCTAGTACATTTGGTAGACTAATTTTTACGTCAAAAGTAGAGGAGGCAATATCAGTGTTAATATTAAACGCTATAATATGAGCATCTTCCGAATCGATGCCATAAGTAACAATCTTCCTTTCAGTAATATCGTCTACTAACTTACGAACTATTTTATGATCGATACAACAAACGGCAAAACCGTAAAACGGCAAATTAGTAATAAAGCTTCTAAAAGCACCAATTAATGTTTCAAAATCTCTATAATAATCTAAATGTTCAGGATCAATGTTAGTTATTATCGCAATAGTTGATGGAATATGAATAAACGTTGCATCCGATTCATCGGCCTCCGCAATTAAATAATTACTTGAACCAAGATATGCATTAGTCGATTTATTATTGATGATCCCACCATTAATAACCGTAGGACATAAACCAGCTGCCTCAAATAAACAAGCAACTAAAGAAGTAGTAGTAGTTTTACCGTGCGATCCCGAAACTGCTACTGAATATTTTAATCTCATAAGTTCAGCAAGCATATCCGCACGTCTAATAATTGGAATTTTACGCTCCAAAGCTTCTTTTATTTCAGGATTCTTTGGATTAATTGCCGATGAAATAACAACATACGACACATTGGTAATGTTCTGCTCGGCGTGTCCTAAAAATATTTTAATACCGTATGACTCAAGTCTTTTAGTATTATAATTTTCTACTAAATCGGAACCTTGTACTTTATAACCTAGATTATATAATATCTCGGCAATACCGCTCATGCCAACGCCGCCGATACCTATAAAATGTATAGTTTCTAAGGTTTGATGAGTTTTTTTTAATTCAAGTAACAGCATTTAAGTTTAATCATTTAAAATTGAGTTCTGCATATAGGTTTTAAGTAACATTGTCAAGCACTAACTGTATCATACCACGACTTGATCGCGGTATCCAGTTTAAAATATTAAAATCATTGATATTAAAAGTTATTTTTATGGATACCGTGGTCAAATCACGGCATGACATCGGAGTCTTTTTCAAGAGCCATACAACAAAACCGGTTCAGTATGACAATCATTAAACCTCATCCACCCTATCAAATTTTGGTTCGGAATAGAAGTTTCCTTGTAGCCCACCGACTTTTAGATCAATTAAAAATTTAGCTATTTCTCCGTTTTCTACGAATTCAGCTACCGTTTCAATACCTAAATCTTCTGAAATTTTAATTAATCTTTCTACGAAATACCTACTTTGTACATCACTTGTAATACTACGCACATATTTACCGTCAATTTTGATAATATCAATTGGTAAGCTTTGAAGTTGTTTAAAAGAAGTAAAACCCGCACCAAAATCGTCTAATGCAAATTTACATCCGTACTTATGTATTTTATTAATAAATAAAGTTATTTTATCGTAATTCTGATTGAAAGAAGTTTCCGTAATTTCAATAATTAAACGATCCCCAACATTATGAGCTTTTAATAAGTTTTCTGCTATTTCCCATAAAGCTTCATCGCATGTTCCTATATTTGAAATATTAACGGCTAACATTAAGTTTGGGTTACGGGCAAGTTCATTCACAGTCATTTCTAAAACAATTTGATCAATTATAAAAATTAATCCTTTATTTTCAGCAATAGGGATTATAGGACCTACGGAAATATAAACACCGTTCTCGTCAGGTATACGAAGCAGACATTCATAATAATGAATCTTCATAGTATTACGATCTATTATAGGCTGATAAGCAAATCGCATAGTCTTTTTTGCTAAGGCTTGTCGTAGTAAGTTAAGCTGAAGATTAGATTTTCTTATATTTTCCAAATCATGTTCTGTACTGCTATATTCACGGTAATAATAATTATTATTTTGTGAAAGTAACATATTTAATGTTTTTTCAATTTCTTTAGCATTATTACTTACTTTTTTTGGAAATTTAATACTAGCAATATAACAATTCATATAAATTGCCGGCTTCTGTTCATTAATATAAAGCTGCAAAAATAAATATAATTTTCTAGCAAAATTTTTAATTAAGTCAGAATCAGTAGTATTTAGGATAAATAATATTCTATCTTTCTTTATTTTCTTAAACTTTGAAAAAATATTAAGTTCTTTGCTTACATCTTCAATGATTTGATCTAAATCTTCAATTATAAAATGCTTACCCTGCTCTATAAATTCTATTTCATCATAATTAACTAATCTACAAGCAAAACATACGCCTTTTTCCAATTTATCTATCGCATCTTGTAAATCTTTATAATTCGTTCTTAATTCCGACATTGCCATGTGTATCATAAAATTATATACTTAAGAATATTAGGGTATTTTTACTGTAAATGAAATAAAAATATGAACCGTATAGAAAGGATACACGACAAATTAAGTGTGTTAAAACCACATTTTCAAGAAATAATAGATGAAAGCTATAAACATGCTAGTCATTATAACGGAATTCACAGCCATATAAAAATAAGAATTTCTGCAGAAACATTACAGGGGAAAAGCCTAATTGCCAATCATCGCACTATTAATAACTTACTTGCCGATGAATTTAATAGCGGCTTGCATGCTTTATCGATAGAGGTACTATGAAAACAAATAATATTTTAAAAGTAGTCGTTGGAGCTAGCAGCGTAGCACAAAAAGCCTTAAATAGTATAACGGATAAAAGCTGTGGCATAATTGAGGATAAAATACTTAAAGGTAATTACGTCACTCGCGAAGAATTTGAAAAATTACAAACTTTAGTAATAAAACTCAAGAAAGAATTAGCAGAGTTAAAGAGCAAATAATTAATCAACTAGTTTCAGAATTTTCTATTTTTGCTTTTAACTCTTCTATTTCTTCTATAGTTAGCCCTGTTGAATCTGCTATTATATTGTGACATCTATATCTTTAAGTCACAAGTTCTTTGCTATTTCTATGCTTCTTTCTTTCCCTTTTTCACACTGTTCTTCCTAAAGCTATTTCCTCGGGGCATCTTCCATTAATTTCGCTCTTATATAGGCATCATATTCTTCGGCGGTGAGGTAATGCATTTCTATTATATTGTATGCATCTAATACCTTCTCGCTCTTTATATTTGCAGGTGGGCTGTTTTCTGTTTCTGCACACTTAAATAAATGTAGCCACTCATCTATAGTAGTTTCAAGCTTATCTTTATCAAAATTTTAAGCTCTATAAATACATAGGAAAAATCAAATAAATATTGCTTATTTGTTTCGGTAATAACTCTTTATGCTTTATTCCTTGTATAAGTTGTAAGCTCGATTATATACCAACTACCGGCTTCATCTTTAACCTTTAAATCAAATATGCTTTTTGTTCCCTTTATCGCGCATAGGTACTTGCTCTACAGGTATAAATTCTATTGCTTTAATTCTAAGCCCCTCAGGTAGTTCAAAAACTGCATTGATAAATTCCTTGAACCTCTCTAAATCACGAAAGATTTTTTTAAACACACTATCAATTAGTGGGATCTAAATATCTTTGCATATTAATTATTACTTTTGGTATTACTCATATTATATAGCTTTTTAAGTAATCAGTAAATAATACTAGAATATGTACTTTTAATAGAATAATTATTGCTATTTTTTAACAAAAATTAAGTACTTTGATCTGTTCTAATGGATACGATTGCTGACATGCCGGGAACTAGCTTAGCATTTGGGGATTCAAAATCTATTAAACAGGTACACGTTGTACGCTTTTAGTAAAATTACCGGTAGCATGATCTGGTGGGATTAAGCTAAATTTAGAGCCGGTCGCAGGAGCAATATTACGAATCTTCCCGTAAATTACCTTTTTAGGCAAAGCATCAAATTCAATTTTGACTTTCATACCGGACTTAAATTTCTGAATTTGTGTTTCTTTAAAATTAGCCTGAATATACATAGTATTATCTTGAACTATAGAAAACAACGCCCTACCCGGTACTATGTAATTTCCGACTTCTAAACTACTATTCCGGGTACCATAGCAATAAGTTTAGTATTTTGTAAGCTCCTTAAGGTTACTTTTTTATTTTCTGTTAGCTCTTTAAGTTTTTCCTGTTCTGCTGCTTTTTCAAGCTCAAGAAGCTGTAAATGTTGCTTAGATATATCTAAAGCTAACTGTGCTTGTTTATAATCCGTTTTGGCTTTTTGATATGCGTTTTTAGAATCATCTAACGTTTTAGAGCTAGCAAATTTTGCCTTATTTAACTCCTGTACTCTCATAAAATCTGTTGCAACAATATCAAAGCTTATTTTATTAAGCTTTAATTTTTCAGCTGCTTGCTCTAGACTAATCTGCCCTATTGAGATTTTTTGCTCTATAATTTCTATATTTTTTATGCAAGCTTCAATAGATGCTTCAAGTACTGCAAGTTTTGCCTTATAATCTCTATCGTCAATTTCACCTATCAGATCGCCTTTATTAACTTTAGTATTATCGGTAACAAATAACTTTGTTAAAACACCGCTAACTTCAGCACTAACATTTGAAATATCTGCATCTATGTAAGCATTATCAGTAGATTGTGTATTTGCCCAAACATAAATTCTATATCCCAAATAAATAAATATGATTAAGGCTATAATAATTACATATTTAGTAAATGGATGATGTTTATATTTGTCGATAGCTTGTTGTAATACACTCGGCATAATTAACTTTACCAATACCCTCTATGTTTAAAAAAATAACAAATTGGTATAGAAAGAATATATATAACTGCAATTAACGGCAGTGAATACCATGGATATATGATAAGATTTATAATAACAATAGCAACTAAAATCATTGCAAGCGATAAATATTCAGGTTTAATACTCAAATTTTTTGTTGAGATTGTAGGAAGCCTACTAGCAAGTAGAAAAGCTATAATAGCCAAATATATATTAATTGTTATAGTATGAGTACGGGTATGGATATTTAATAACGTACCGATTTCAAAATCTATCATTACAGGCATTAAAGCAAGTAAAGCACCGCATGGGGCAGGTACACCGGTAAAAAAATAGTCAGTTTTATCTTGTTGCGGTTGATAAATACCAACGTTAAAGCGAGCTAAACGTAGTGCCATACACACTATAAATAATAACATTACCGCTGATGAAAATACCTTATACTCATATTGTTGAAAAGACCATAAATATATCAGATAGGCAGGAGCTATACCGAAATTAGCAAAATCGCATAATGAATCAAGCTCTGCACCAAATGGACTAACTGAATTTAGCATCCTTGCTATTCTACCGTCGATACCGTCAATAATTGCCGCTACTATAATGCAATATACCGCAAGTTCCCATCTGCTATCCAAAGCAAATTTTATAGAACTCATACCGGTTACTAAACCAAGCAACGTAATAAAGTTGGGAATTAATTTTATTAGAGGTACAGGCTTAGTTATTATAGATTTACGAATTTTTAACAATTTTTATACTCAAAATGTATTTATCACGTCATTGCAAGGAAAAAACAGTGTGGTTGCATGGCTGTCAATGTCTCACTTCCTGCAAAAGCAGGAATCCAGCAAAAAATAATCTTAATTTGATAAAATAAACAGATAAAAAACTTGTTTTTTATACGTTTCACTCGATTCCCCCTCCCGCCTATGCGGGAATGACATAAACAAACCATGCCTACAGCTGCTTGCAATGACGGTTTTAAAGTGATGAGGCTACTGCCTCTCAAACTTAAATTCTGTTGTCTTTTTACGTCCAAAATCAGCAATGATAGTTTCACCGCCTATAGCAGTCTGCCCTTTACTCACTAATAAAGCTGTTTTCAAAGGTAAATAAACATCTACTCTGCTACCGAAACGAATTATACCGTATCGCTCGCCCGTTTTAACTTCATTACCCTCTTCTAAATCACAAACTATACGCCTTGCTATAAGTCCGGCTATTTGAACAAAAACAATTTTCTGACCTTGAGCAGTTTCCATTAATACTGATTGACGCTCATTATAAATACTAGCTTTATCGAGTGAAGCATTAAAAAATTTTCCTGGATTATAATGAAGTGCTAAAATTTTTCCGTTTGCCGGGATTCTATTAACATGGACATTAAAAATATTTAGAAAAATACTAACTCTAATCATTTCCACATCACCAAGTCCTAATTCCGGAGGCGGCAATGCTTCCTTAATTTCTTGAATTATTCCATCTGCAGGACTTATTACCAGATCATCACTTATAGGCACAAAGCGATCAGGATTACGGAAAAAATAAATACACCAAGCAGTAGCAATACATCCAATACAGCCAAGTTTTTCATTAAATGATGCTAATAAAAAACTTACTAATGCAAAGCTAGCAATAAATATATATCCTTCGCGGTGAATCATTTTAAATAAATCATTATATTGTTTCATTTTAATCTCTATGAATCTCCTTATTATTTTTAACTATGCCTGCTCTGCTTTATCCTCTTGGTTCTCACTCTCGTTTTCATCTTCGTCTTGAGGAGTAGCTTAGACTTCTTGCGCAGAACCAAGAGCATATACACATAAATCCGGGAGTGGAACACCATTTTTTTTGGCAAGATCATTTAGCTGTGATATTGCTTTCATAACATCATCAGGAATAGTACCGCCTCTTTCGTCAGATAACCATTTTGCCTGAAATTGTAGCGGATGATGCCCTTCTTGAGGCGTACCTATATAAAACTTAAACTTGGCTCTTTGTCCACTAAAATCGCAGTCAAATTCAAACTCTTTATAATGTGCCATAACTTTATGAATTAATAATTATATTAATATTATTATAACAATAAAAATGCAAATCTAAAATAACTTCTTGTCTAATATTTTTTAAGTTTTTTAGCAATATAACGATTTGAATATAGAAATTTATCGCTAGAATCTATAATTATCCCACCTGCTTCCTTAATAAAAAGCTCAAATGCATAATATAATGTAAAATTTAATAATGATAAACATATTAAATCCGCTTTACCTGACGCTACAAGCGTAGCCCCATAGCAAAGAGAACCAAAAGATCTAATATTAGCGACCTCTATCTCCTCCAAATCATTATGATTTACACCTTCAATAATTGCTAAACAGTTTTTTAAATCGGCATTATCGGAAACTCTAAGTCTTAATCCTTGATAATTAGAGTTTAAATTATTTTTTTCTATCCAAGCTCCCTTACCTTTTTCAGCATAATAAATTTCATTAAGAGCAGGAAAATATATTACTGTAGAAGTAGGAATTAAAACTTCTTGATTCCTTTTTAAATAAGTTACGGATATCGCAAAAAAAGGTATGCTTCTGGCGAAATTATTTGGGCTATCTATAGGATTAATTAAAAAAACACTCTCATAATTATTATTTAAATCGAATTTATCCTCCGGAAAAAATAAATATTGTGTATATTTTTGTAATTCTTCACATAATAAAGTTTTTAATTTTAAATAAGATCGCTTACAAAATTCTTCATTTCTTACAGAGTTTTTTTGTAGCATTTCAAGTTCTAAAAAATCTCTATGCAAAAACTTAACAGCTTTACGCAGGGCATTAATTAATAAATTAGTTATAGGTTGCATTTGATATTTTTAATTATTAGTTTTAGAAATTATGTCGTATGGCTTTAAAAAATTGATACCATTCCTAGCTAAAAGCATTGCCTGAGTGGATGCTGAAAGTCGTCATTGCGAGGCAAAACTGTAAGTTTTGACTAAGCAATCTCAGGATATTTGACGAGATTGCCACGCAGCCTACGGCTGCTCGCAATGACGGGGTGGTATCCATAGTTCAATAAAACAGCTTACTTCGCTCGCTCGACATATGTCATATCATCAGTTTTAACCACAATTTTTTCTCCTATTTCTAAATATTGCGGGACCTTAACTTTAATACCGTTTTCTAAAATTGCTGGTTTATAAGAAGCGGTAGCGGTTGCTCCTTTTATTACCGGATCAGTTTCACTAATTTCAAGTATAACAGTTGGAGGAAGCTCAATATTTAAAGGCTTGTCATTATAAAATTCGACTTTAACAATCATATTTTCAGTTAAGAAAGATAATTTTTCTTCTAACATTTCCTTGGAAATATTTATTTGATCAAAATGTTTGGTATCCATTAATACCAAATCATCACCTTCAAAATATAAAAATTGATAATCTTTTTGTTCAAGTTCAGCTTTTTCTAAATAATTGGCAGAACTGAATCTTTCGTTACGCTTTGTCCCTGTTTTTAAATTTTTCATCTCAACTTGTACATAAGCTCCACCTTTCCCGGGTTGAGTATGTTCCGGTGTTTTGCTGACAACCCATAAATCATTATTATACACTAATATGTTACCTGTTCTAATTGAATTTACTGAAATTTTCATATATCTTACATTTAAGACTTAAAATTAAAGTATAAATATACAAATTATTTCCTTTAAAAACAAGAATTTAATCTTATGACCACAATATTAGTAGTAGATGATATAGAACCCAATATTAAGTTACTAACAGCCAAACTTTTAAAAGAGTATTATACGGTTCTTACTGCAAATAGCGGTAAAGAAGCACTAGCAATTCTTAAAAAAGAAAAAATTGATATTATACTACTTGATGTTATGATGCCGGAAATGGATGGATGTGAGGTATGTAAAACGATAAAAACCGATCCGGAAACTACTCATATACCGGTTGTAATGGTAACTGCACTTTCCGATATTGATGATCGAGTTAAAGGTCTTGAGGCAGGAGCTGATGAGTTTTTAACAAAGCCGATTAACGATACTGCTCTATTTGTAAGACTTAAATCGCTATCTAGAATGAAAAGCTTAATTGATGAGTTAAAGCTTCGTAATAGCACTAATGCATTATTAGGCGTAACAAATATCGAAATGCATGACACTTTTGCAGATAAAAAAATATTACTAATTAATGATGATATGGTACAAGCTAAAAATATAAAAAAAATGTTACTTAAGCTTACCCAAAACGTAAAGGTAATAAGTAATTCCGATGAATTAGATATTATAAATGAATATACCCCCGATTTAGTAATTATCAGTAGTACGCTCGAAAATGACGATCCTTTGAGGATCAGTGTTATTTTAAGAGGTAAAGCAGAAATAAGCGGCGTAGTAATAATTTTACAAATTGATGAAGACGGTATGCCTTTGGTTGTGAAAGGTATTGAACTCGGTATTAATGATTATTTCGTTTATCCTATAGAGGAAAGCGAATTGCTTGCTAGAATTAGAACACAATTAAGACGTAAGCAATATCAAGATAATTTACGTAATGATCTTGAACAAAGTGTCAATTTAGCAGTTAAAGACGATCTAACCGGCTTATTTAATCGTCGCTATTTCGATATACATCTCAAACAAATTATTGAGAAAACTAATAAAGAAAGTATTACATTATATTTACTTATGTGCGATATCGACAATTTTAAACATGTAAACGATACTTACGGTCATCAAGCAGGCGATAAGGTTTTAACAATTGTATCCCGTATTTTGAAGAATACTCTCAGAGTAACAGACTTAATAGCAAGATTCGGCGGTGAAGAATTTACTATACTCTTAACGGATATAGATATTTCTAAAGCAATTGAAACTGCGGAGAGAGTTAGAGTTAAAATAGAATGTATGAATTTTCACATTGAAGATCAAATTGAACCTTTAAAAACAACTATTTCAATCGGAGTTACGAAATATAAAAAAGAAGAATCAATAGAATCTTTCATTGAACGTGCTGACAAAGCTATGTATGAAGCTAAAACAACGGGTAAAAATAAAGTAGTAAAATTATAATTGATTTTTTAAAGTAAAAAAATAATGAGCAATTCTTCCAAAAAACATCTTGATTTACCATATAGACCAGGGGTCGGCATGATGATATTAAATGCCGATAACCATATATTCGTCGGTAAAAGAATAGATACAAAAATATCTGCATGGCAAATGCCGCAAGGTGGGATAGTTCCCGGCGAAACACCAAGTATTGCAGCAATGCGTGAGATGTTAGAAGAAATAGGCAGCGATAAAGGATATATTATTGCCGAAAGCAAATTCTGGTATAGTTATGATGTACCAAGCTTTTTAATACCTAAACTGTGGAACGGTAATTTTCGTGGACAAAAACAACGCTGGTTTTTAATTAGGTTTACCGGAAATAACGAAGATATTAATATAAATACCTCTAATCCGGAATTTGACCAATGGCGTTGGGCATCACTTGATGAACTCTTATCTATTATAATACCGTTTAAACGTAAACTTTACCAAGCCGTCGTAAAAGAATTTGAATCATTAATTCAGTAAAAATTTTATATATATAGTACTTGTAGAACAGCACTATTTACCTCTTTATCACCTTCAATTCATTCATTTATAGCACTAAATAATGAAATATCCGTATTATTGCCTAAAGTAAATACAGCACACTCATTTGTTCCTCTAGACAATAAACTAATCTTTATCGCAACTAGATTCAATCATATAATATGTACGTACTATCATTCTTTATTAGGTTATAATTATTATCACCGATTATATGTGCAGTAAATGCATTTGCTAGATTAGATATAGTTATATTAGCAATAAAATCTTTTACTTCTCTTATATGAAATAAGTTTATAATGAAATTACTTAGACAGTAATTTGTTGTTGTTTCAGTTTCCCAATTAACCGTATCAATTTGAGTTTCCGGCATTAAAAATCATGAATTTATATCTTCAAACGCAAATTTTAGCTCTCTAACCAATCCATATAAAATATATTTTTTATCAGCAATATGTACAAAGGTATGATCAGGATGCTCATCTAAAAAATATGTAGAGGTATTAGAAAAAGGTTTTAAATGTACAGAATATACCTTATTTCTATCAAGGCTTTGGTCATAACTATTTTCACTAGAATCAGCTGATATTAAATTTGGTAATAAAATAAGTCTACAAAAATAACCGATTAACTTAACTCTATTTGGTAAAAATTTAATATGATAATTTGGCATAACGTTACTTTCTGTTTATTATAACATGTCTTATTATTATCACTTAATACTGTCATAGTTTTTTTTCTATATCAAAGTTAAAATATTGATCTTTATAAGGCTCATCTGCAAGTTGTATAATGCCACCACTCAATTTTACATGCTTTAAAATTATGGTTTTGCATCTTAGAACATAAATAATTACGTTTTGCTAAATATTGCGTATCAATTAATTTACTATCATGAGGTAAAGCTTCATCAAATAAGTCAAAAGAAGTACACATGTCTACCGTATTGTCATCTAAAGAGGATTTTATAACACGCGCGTCTTTCAGCTTTCTCTTAATAATGACTTCAGAATTATTATTAACTTCCTTCTGAAGCTTTATTATTGATCAATCTACAGTACTCCTACTATGACTAGATCTTTCAGTTATATAACATAATATAAAACATTTAGACTTATCTGTATATGGGTAAAAGCTTTCCTTATTTTTTTGATCAATATTATCTTTGCTCCATCTTAAAAATGTTGTACAGCTTTTTGTGGTCTATATGCATATAATCAGTGAATAACCATCTTTTTGTACCTCAGCTTGTACTACTTTAAGAGCCTTAACAGCTTATATGGTTAAAATTGCTTCCGGTGCTTTATAACCATCTACCTTTTTACCAACAAAATTTTCATCTGAATAATAATGCATATTTTGAATAATTGTAGGGTCGATATCTTTCAGATACATGAACCCTTTAAGTAAGGATTTAGCATATATTGGAAGAAAGCTCATAAATATAAAAATTAAACTTGTTAAAATCAATTTCATAAAATGCTAGACTTTGTAAAGATTTCTAATTGACTTTATTTTGAGATATTTTTTAGTGCAAATCAAATCGTTTTAGAGATCTTCACAGAACCTAATATAAAATAGACTCCTTGGCATAATCTCTTTCTAAAGGTAATTTGGATCTGGTACTCGAATCCTTACATAGATTTGTTGGCTACGCTCCGGTTCTATGTTCCGTGCCTCCTTCAAATTCCTCTTTATAAAATAGGTTATGCACGAAGTCTAATATTTATCTTATACAAAATTTTATTAAAAACTATGGGACTATTAACAGTACTATAGTAAACTCACCCCCATTTTGTGCCAGGCACGAAGGTAGAGCCTATATATATAATAGACGAGAGGATGAACAACGAAGCACAAAGTTCAAATCAGTTTACTATAGAACTGTCAAAAAGACGGATGAATGGTAGCGAGGGAGGGATTTGAACCCCCGACACACGGATTATGATTCCGTCGCTCTAACCAGCTGAGCTACCCCGCCAGGGGAAAAGTGTTTATATAATTTGTTAAGAAGTGTCATTCTAGATAAAAGCGGTTGCATGGCTTGGAAAATGTACTTAGTGTCATACCGTGGCTTGACCACGGTATCCCAAAAAATAACTTAAGATATTAATTAATTTAAATATTTTAAGCTGGGTCCCACAATCAAGTCGCGGGATGACCATAAAAAATTGATCCATGCAACAATTGACTAGCAACTTCTCAAATTGTATCTTAACGTTTAGAGAATTGTGTTTTCTTACGTGCTTTACGTTGTCCGTATTTCTTACGCTCTACTACCCTAGAATCACGTGTTAAAAGACCATCTTTACGCAAAATAGCATGAAAATCCGGAGCAGATTTATCTAAAGCTTTAGAAATTCCATGTAAAATAGCACCTTTCTGTCCTGAAATTCCTCCACCTCTAACAGTACAAATTATATCATACTGATCAATAGTTTTTGTTAAGACAAACGGCTTTAAGATAGTTTTTACATAAGTTTCAGAAGGAAAGTACTGGGCTATTGTTTTTTTATTAACAACTATTTTTCCTTTTCCTACTTTAAGCCATACTCGTGCTATAGCATTTTTTCTTTTACCTGTAGCATAAAACTTGCCTAAATTATCTATTTTTTCTTTAGGAGTTTTTAATACTAAAGGTGCTTTAGCTAACTGCTTTTCTACTTTTTCTGTTTTAATTTTTAACTCGGGCATATTCTACTACTTTTTATTTTTTGGATTTTGGCTTGCAAAATCATAAACAGTAGGTTGCTGTGCCATATGAGGATGATCACCATTTGCATAAACATACAAATTACTCATTTGCTTAGCACCTAAAGTATTTCTTGTAATCATTCTTTTTACGGCCATTTTAATAACTCTCTCAGGGTGTTTACCACTTAAGATTTTACCTGCCGTAGTATCTTTTATCCCACCTGGAAATCCTGTATATCTGTAATATATTTTTCCGTCTTTGGGATTTGCTTTTTTACCTGTTAATTTTACATGCTCCGCATTTATTATGATTATATTATCACCACAATCTAAATGAGGTGTAAAGCTAGGCTTATGCTTACCACATAGCATATTAGCAACTCTGCTAGCGAGTCGTCCTAGTACAATATTTTTTGCGTCTATGACCCACCATTTCTTTTCAATTTCCGATGGCTTTGCCGAGTAAGTTTTCACAATAGTATCTTTTTAATTAGAATTTAAAATTAAAGAATCAAGCAACATGCTTAATAGCATTAATACCCGCTATCTGTCAAGCTAAATATAATTTATTTACTTCCGAATATTATTTTTCTATCGGTAACAAAATATAAATTATTATTTGCGCTTAGCCCATAATAACGAATATTTTTTATAATTTTGACAACATGAGGTATCATGTTTAATCCATTATTATCAACATCAAAACTATATAAAACACCGTTAACGGAAATAACATTTAAACTTCGCTTATTGTTATTATTAACTCCAACAAAAGGCACTAAAAAAGCAGCAGATTTTAGTTTCTTAGGATCTTGTCCATCATTTAAATCAGCTACAAACTTTACTTTCCCTGTTTCAGGATTAAATGCTGCTATTTGTCTAGCATTATTTGTTACAAATAGACTATTACCGATTAAAGACATTGATTGAATATCCTCGGCATTTACCTGCCAAATCACACTGCCGGTTGCTACATTAAGCTTAATAAGCTTACCAAGACCGGTTGCTATATACAGATTCATATTATCATGAACGGGAGTACATAAAATACTTGATTCGTCAAAATTTGGTATAGCTGTACGATCATTAAGATTTGTAAACTCAAAATTCCATTTTACTTCACCGTTTGTTATATTTAAGGCAAGTATTTGCCCGGAATTATAAGTTACTATTACATTGTCATACTGTACTATCGGCGTCATAAAATAACTAGCCGACAAAACTTCCGCTAGGCTTTCATGTTCCCATACGGTTTTTAAAGTTTCTGCATTTAAAGCAATAGTTTGATTACTGATAGTTTGCACTAAGACAGTATTATCATTGAGCACAATAGGCTTAATTCTAATAATATCTGGAAGTTCTTTTCGAATTATTTCATAACCTGATTTTGCATCTAGCACTACTAACAACCTTGAACCGTATGTTACGTATAATTTTCCGTTATGGTGTAAAATTCCGCCGCCTATATAATTATCTTTTTTATGTCTACTTAAATTATAAGACCAAATAATCTTATTTTTCTCTATAGAAAATGCAGAAATATTCGATCTAATATCCAATGCATAAATCATATCGCCTATAAAAACCGGCTCGGTAATCGTTTTACTTCTAGCGAAACTATACTGTTTATTCTTAAGCATATTTGCATTAAATGCATATATATTTGCATTAGAATCTAAATATATAGGCTCATGAGTCTGAATTGCTAATTTAGAAGTCAACTCAACAATATTTTTTACCCTTTTTGGTCCAAGCCCGTTACATGAAATTAAAATAAACGGTAATAACAGAAGTGCTATTTTTTTTGTCATATTTTTCCTTAAGTACGAATTATTATTTATTTAAATTTACAAGCAATGCTTTAGCCTGATCTTTTATTAGATCAGATACATTATTTGAAATTAATAAATTTTTTAGATTTTTTTCTGCTTGCGGTTTCATATTATTCTTAATATCCCACATAGCTTTTATAATAGTTGCTGTAGCCCAAAAAGGTTTTTTCTTGTCATCAAAATAATTTAAATATTTGGTTAATTTCTCTTTATCTTGAATATCTAGATTGTGATCATCAATAACAAGACTACACCATGAAATACGTGCATAAGAAGTAGAAATTTCGGAATATTCTTTATTTTCAATAATTTTATTAAACAGGTCTTTCGCTTCTGAATATTTTTTTTTTGAAATCTTTATGGCTACTTGTTCTAATGCAGCTATTTCTTTGATTTTAGTATTACTAGTAGTAACTAAATTCTCTAAAGTATTAAAAGCTAATTCTTCATTATCTTTTGTTGTTTCCAAACCAACAGTCTTAACAAGAATATCTCCGTTTTTTTGGTTATTTTTAATTCTTTTATCTTTATTATTATTAATAACAACCATTATAGTAATAGCTATTATAGAAATGATTATTATTATAGGTAAAAGCTTTTTGAAAAAAATTAACCTTTTTGCTTCATTGTTATCACTCAGTACTTCATCCAAAATATCAGTCATATTTTATTATTTTTATTTATTTTTACAGCCAAATTTAATCTTAGCATCTTCTGCCATTTTCTTGGATGCGACAGTTCTATTAGTTGGAAATTCCTTATCAAACTTAGCGAGCATATTACATGCTTCCTGAGTTTTTTTTAGTTCGCCTAAGGAAAGCGCTAACTTCAATAACCCATCGGAAGATTTTGCCCCTTTCGGTAACTCTTTATAGCCTTTTAAATAGTTAACCGCTGCCCCGTTATAGTCTTTTTGTTTAAAAAAGCATTCCCCATACCAGAAATAAGCATTACTAATTAGCAAACTGTTAGGATATTTTTGGATAAAATGTTTAAACTTATCTTTTGCTTCAGTAAGTTTATTATCTTTATAAGCAGCAAGAGCCAAATCGTAGGCTTGCTTATCAGGAGCTATATCCTTATTAACCGCAATAGGTTTTTTAGGCGCATTATCCGGCATATCTTTAAGCAAAGCTATATCAAAAACATCTTGTTTTTTTGAATCACCGGCTTCTAAAACTTCAGTATTTTTTTCTTGATTTGAAATATTTGAGTTCTGTGTTAGCATATCAATTTTATGCTGTAAAACCTCAACTTTACCGATTAGCCTTCTGATTTCTTGTTCCTGTTCATCTAGTCTATTTTCAAAATCATTATTTGCTACATATTTTAAAGGCTTTCCTTTAATAGTTTCGCTTTCTCCGAAAGAAAACATAGAAAATAAAAAAGTAACTAATAAGACAATCAGTTTCATATATTTTTTAAAAATTTATAATTTTTTTATAATACCGAAATTTTTTTAATATTCCACACAATTTTTTATATTTCAATACTACAGTCATATGTAAACGTTATTGTTATGGTGGTACCTTCATTTATCTTACTTTGCAAATCAAATTTACCGTTCATAAGTTCAACCAGCTTTTTAGTAAGCGGCAACCCAAGACCGGTACCTTCATATTTTCTACTAAGCTCACTATCAATTTGACCGAACGCCGATAAAGTTTTTGGGATATCTTTTTCCTCAATACCGATACCGGTATCTATAACTTTTATATATACTAATTTTGCTAACTCATCTTTTTCAAGTGCAATAGTAACACTTCCTCCGGAATTCGTAAATTTCACGGCATTTGATAAAAGATTTAAGAATACTTGTTTTAGCCTTTTTGGATCAGCCTTTATAACCACATGCTCTTTCGGTAATCTACTAATTAAAGCCACTTCGGCTTGATCGGCACGAGTCTTAACAAGTATCAGCGAAGAACGAATTAATTTATTTAAATCAAGATCTATACTATCTACTTTTAATTTATCGGCAGAAGCTTTAGAAAGATCTAAAATATCATTAATCATACTAAGCAAATGCTTACCGGCATCATTTATATCTTTAATATAATTTTTACTTTTTTCTGCATCTCTTTCCGACATAAGAATTTCTGAAAAGCCTATTATAGCATTAAGCGGTGTACGCAATTCATGACTAATATTAGTAAAAAACTTTGTATTTGAAGAGCTGGCTTTTTCTACTTTTACTATTTGAGCTTTTAAATTTCTATTTGTTTCAAGCTGCTCCTCAATGATTTGTCTAGCATAGTTAGTATTACTAATAATTATAGTGCAGAATATTATAAAAATAATGATAAAAGTTATAAAAACCTTTTGCTCAAGAGAGGTTATATTTTGCCACTGGCTGGTAATATTAGTGTTAATCTCAAATACTGCATCTACGGGACAATCTAAATTATTACTTATAACAGGGATATAGCTAGTAACAAAAGACGCCTCTTCCACTGTTAAATCACTTTCATTTTCTATTACTACCCTTGGTAATAATATATGACTTGTAATACCTTCAAAAGCATCTCGAAGCGGAGCTTTTGAAGTAAAGGATTTTAAAAAAAATTTATCGATTTTTGCGGTAACTATCTCAACCAAACTATCATCTTTATAATGGTCTACACTATACATATGTAACATATTACTAGTGATAAATTTATTACCTTTGAGATCGTAGAGAGAAATATTAATATTAAGATTGGTGAACCATTGAGCGGTAATCTTTGCAAAATTAATAAACTCTTGATCTTGTAATAGTTTTAAATAATCGAATTTGTGTAATTTACTGATTACGTTCTGATGAGTATTCCAAATATTATCAGTGTAAAGTTCTACAATTTTAGTATGTTCCAAAGCCACTTGTTTTACTATCATTTCTTTTATCATAAAATAACGATAAAACATCATATTTATGACAATATTAAGAAACAATATAATGAATGACAATCTTACTATATACTTATTATGGTTCATTATAAGACCTAGTAGTTATTTTTAACTCAACTGATGTCATCCCTGCAGAAGGCTTGCTCGCATACCAAATCGTCATTGCGAGTGACTAAAAGGAGCGTGGCAATCTCATAAACCAGGGTTCCTGAGATCGCGTATGTACAAAACTTACAGTTTTTCCGTAGCTTATGACGAAGAATCTATCCATGCAGCAAAACCGAGAATGATATTATCCTCTCTACTTATCTTCTTGTTTAACTCTCTCTTTTGTTTCCAGCTTCTTATTAATAATCAACCCTGTAATTACATCATAAGCACGAGCAAATTGATAATCTTTTTTGTATAATTCCGATAATTCATTTTCTTCTTGTTTATTATTTTTGGCTTTTGTTTCTTTTTGGCTATCTTTGTTTTTAGATGCATTATCTTTGTTTTTTTCATTATCATTCTTCAAATAATTTTTTAAAGAACTCTCAGAAAAACGCTTATCTATTTTTTTCACTTCTGGATACTCAACTTTCGCTGGCTCAATTAAAATATCAGGCTCTATTCCTTCTGCTTGAATAGAACGACCGCTTGGGGTGTAATATTTAGATATAGTCAGTTTTACGGCAGCCCTAGAATTGATTTGCGTTAAAGCCTGAACTGATCCTTTACCGAAAGACTTAGTGCCAAGTATTATTGCTCTTTTATGATCTTGCAAAGCTCCGGCAACTATTTCCGAGGCAGAGGCAGAATTACCGTTTATTAAAACTATCATAGGTACTTTGGGAGCTTTTAACGAAAACTCATTTGCTTTAATTTCGCTATTACTTGATGTAGTTCTACCTTTTGTTGTTACAATTACACCGGAATCAATAAAATAATCACTAACAGCAATAGCTTGATCGAGTATACCTCCGGCATTATTACGTAAATCTAGAATTATACCTTTAAGGTCATCTTTACTCTCAGTTTTTAACTTCTTTACTGCTGCCTTCAGCTCAGAAATTGTTGACTCATTAAAAGTAGTTATACGTATATATGCAATATTATTTTTTTCTAAATGTGCTTTTATCGGCTTGATTTTTACTATTTCGCGAGTAAGCTCTAGCTCTTGCGGTTTTGCCTCTTCTGCCTTAATTATCAACAATTTAACCTTAGTACCAGGCGTACCACGCATCTCTTTTATAGCTTTATTAGGACCAAGCGTAGAGACTAACTCATCATTCACGCCTACTATATAATCCCCACCTTTAAGCCCTGCTTTAAAAGCCGGCAAATCGTCAATAGGCGATATTATCTTAATTGCTCCGCTATCATACATTATTTCAACACCGATTCCGCCGAATTCACCTTTTGTAAAAGTCAAAATATCTTCTAAATCCTCATCGGTATAATAGCTTGAATGGGGATCAAGTGAGTTTAACATACCGTTAATTGCTTCATCTATCATTTTTTGCCTATCGGGTACCTGTACATAAGCCTTTTCGATACGTTCAAATACGTCTTGAAATTGCTTATAAGCTTCCTGATTTGATATTTTATTTTCAGTTTCTTTTTCTCCTTCTGCAAATGCACAAATAGAATTTATAATAAAAAATAGTGTTATAATTAAACGTAATAACATAATACTCCAAATATGTGTGTTTTTTAAGCAAAGCGTCATTGTGAGGAAAATTACGAAGTAATCTTAGGATATTTGACGAGATTGCCGCGTCGCCTACGGCTCCTCGCAATAACGATTAAATATCCAGCTCACTAATAATTTTATCCATTTTAACTAAAGCCTGTTCATAAATAAATTGAAATCTTTTTTCCGGCTTTTTACCCATTAAATCATCTACTATTTTATCAACATTTTGAAAATCTGCTAAAGTTACCTTTAAAAGCGATCTTTTTTCCGGATGCATAGTAGTTTCCTTTAATTGTGCAGGCATCATTTCACCGAGACCTTTAAACCTACCTACTTCAATTTTAGCTTTACTAGCTTTTAATAATTTATCCGTTAACTTAGCTTTTTCCTCTTCATCGCCTGCATAATAAGTTTTATTAGACTGCGTTAAACGATAAAGCGGAGGCTTAGCTAGATATAAATGCCCCTCTTCTACCAATTTCGGCATTCGTAAAAAAAAGAAAGTCATTAATAACGAAGCTATATGAGCACCGTCAACATCTGCATCAGTCATAATAATTATTTTTTCGTAACGCAGATTTTCTTTTTTATAATTCTTTAAACTACCGCAGGCAAGAGCTATTTCTAAATCTTGTATTGCTTGATTATTAACGATTTTCTCAAGCGTAGAACTCGCAACATTTAGAACTTTACCCCATAGCGGTAATACTGCTTGCGTTTCTCTATTACGTGCTTGTTTTGCAGAGCCTCCGGCCGAATCACCTTCTACAATAAATAATTCCGTCCCTTCAGGTGAAGTGCGTGTGCAATCGGCAAGTTTACCGGGTAACCGTAATTTTTGAGTGGCATTTTTACGGGAAATATTTTTTTCGTTTTTCTTACTGATTCTAAACTCAGCAATGCTAATTACATGCTCAAGTAAATTAGTAGCTAAAGCTTTATCGCTACTAAGAAAATGGTCAAAATGATCTTTTATTATATTCTCGACCGGTTTACTTACACCGTTTGATACTAATTTTTCCTTAGTTTGTCCTTGAAAAGACGGCTCAGCTATAAAAATAGAAAGTACGACACTTGCGGTTTCTAAAATATCCTCAATAGTTAGATTAGCAGCTTTTTTATTCCCTATCATTTCACCATATGCTTTAAGCGCACGTAAAATAGCCGACTTAAGTCCTTGCTCATGTGTTCCTCCTTGAGGAGTCGGAACAGTATTACAATATGATTGAACAAATGCCGAGCTATCGTTATTTTGCCAACAAATCGCCCATTCAAGTTTTATCCTGTCCGACGTAGACTCTATATTACCTGCAAAAATTCCCGGCATAACTAAATTATCTAAAGTTATTTTTGAACTTAAATAATCTTTTAAACCGTTCGGGAAACTTATTAATGCCTTTTTAGGTATATCTGACTGTACTTCTACTTCGCATGCCCATTCTATAGTAACACCGCGATATAAATAAGCTTTTGACCTTGCAAGCTCATAAATCTTTTTAGGATTAAAATGTAATTTTTCACTAAAAATTTCCGGATCAGGAGTGAAATTTATTGATGTACCTCTTAGCCTTTTAGATGCTTCTTCACATATTAAATCAGTTAATTTTTCTCCTTTAGAATAACTTTGGCTATATAATTTACCTTGTTTATAAACCTTTATTTCTAAATGTTTAGATAAAGCATTTACTACCGATATTCCAACACCATGCAATCCGCCTGCAGTATGATAAACATTATTTGAGAATTTACCTCCTGAATGAAGAGTAGTTAAAATTACTTCTAAAGCTGATGTGTCAGGAAATTTAGGATGATTATCAATAGGGATACCGCGACCGTTATCAAATATAGTAATACTATGATCATGATGCATTGTTATCGTGATGATACTTGCAAAGCCGGCGACTGCCTCATCCATAGCATTATCCAGCACCTCAGATACTAAATGATGCATAGCATTTGAATCAGTACCCCCGATATACATCCCCGGTCTTTTACGAACAGGCTCAAGCCCCTCTAATACTTCAATATCTTTTGCACTATAGTTATTATCGACTAGCTTATTTTTCTTTTCTTTGTTAAAGCTGAATAAATCGCTCATATATTAGAGATTTAATTAATTATTTTCTCTCCTAAATTAAACTATTTAACATAGAAAAGCAATTAAGCTTTAAAGAAATTGTTTGAAAATTCTACGTAATTGCGAGGTAAAACTGTAAGTTTTGACGAAGCAATCTCAGGATTTTATACTATTTTATGAGATTGCCACGCTCCTTACAGTCGCTTGCAATGACGATAAAAATAATCTTATCAATATCCCTTAGCTTTGATTAACATACAAGCTATGTTAGCGTTTCCTTGAGCTAATGCAATATCTAATGGATATTGGCACTCATCATTTAGAGTAGAAATTTTAATACCTCGTATAACCAAAAATTTTGCTAAATAGTAATTATCGTTATAAATAGCAGCAGTTAGTAATGTCTCACCGCTTCTACCTTTTTCTTGCAATATAGGATAAACGTCAAGTAACGCACGCAACTCAAAAAGATCGTTTCTATCCACTGCTCTAAAAGCATTCTCTACTGCACTACAATAAGATAGATTGGCATAAATATCTTTCTTTTTATTTATATCATTACCATATTTAATAAAACTCTCTACAACTTTTCTTCTTTCGGCACTTACTATCCATTCTGCTTTCTTTTGGAACAGCTCTATATATGCATACATATCCATCTGCTCTAAAGTCGCCTGCTCTGTTAGTTTACCAAGCACTATATCATCATCAGGTAAAAGTAACATTTGTGTTTCATCTTTAACAAATTTTGTTACCAACTCCGATGTTTCATTATTTACGTTATTATCTTGTTTTTGAATCGTGACATTTGGAGAGCTTACCGGAGGTGATTTCTCTTGATTATTTGTAGTTTGATTATTATTAATTTGTAAAGGCTGAAGTTGATTCAGCTTCACTACAACAACGGGTATAAGAGGCGTATTCCAATCTTGTTTTTTTGGGACATCTGAAACAGCTACAAATGTCTCTTGCGAGTTATTGAGTGCTGCTGAAGAATCGGTTGTAGGAATTACTTTAGACGGAGTAGTAACGGGTGTATTTGGGCTAGTCGGTGTTATAGGCTGTGTAGAAGGTTGATTTGTAGGCATTACCGAAGGTACAAGTACATTACGAGGTACTGCCAGAGGTACTGTTGTCGGCATAGTACTTGATGTATTATCTTGGGTTACCGGCGGGCTAACCACAGGCGGAGAAACAGCAGGTATATTAGTTATAGAGGGCGGTGCTATCGGTGCTACGCTTTCGTCCTCTTTATTAGCATCAGGAGGGGGATTAAACGGAATAGGCTTATGCACAAGCGGCAAATTGGTTGGTTTATATATTTGCACCGGTCGCTGCGGAGACACTACATAACTTTCTGCTTGAGCCGGAGGCATAGATACTATCGGTCTCGGTACGTTAGGAATTATAATATTAGAAGCTAAATTTGTATCATTATGCTCATTAGAAGCAACTTGTGCTTCATGCATTGCATTACTTGTAACACTAGGTAACGTTGCACTACCAATATCTATAAAAGGTTCAGATACCTCGGCTTCATTAGATTCCTGAATGTCATGAGAAGCTAAATTTACACTACTTTCATGACTGGGATTTGTATGAACGTTATCACTTGTAGCACTAGGCAATGCTGTATTACCGACATCTATAAACGGCTCAGCTTGTTCATTGTCATTAGGCTCTTGGAAAGCTAGCTTTGGTTCTTCTTGATGGGCTGCTTTAGTTTGTTCACTTGCTTGTTTAGGGGGTATATCTTTCTTTTTTGGTTTACTAAAAAATTGCTTAAATTTATCAAAAAAAGAAATATCGGCACTAGAGCGAACATCCTTATCTTTAGTATCTACTTCGGCAGCCGGTAATGATGGCGGTAAGGGCGGAGGTGAAGCATAACTCTGAACTATCACTAATAATAGATTTATAAAAAATAATATCTTACATAATTTATTTAACATATAATGCCTTATTAAATAATTTATTTGATAGCAGGAGGTTGTTCGATGTCATTCCTGTGAAAGCAGGAATCCAGGGTAAAGCGAGATAAATCGAGCTTTTAATATTAAAACTTACTGTGTGTATACCTTTTAATTGCTGGATTCCCGCGGACGCGGGAATCCAGCAATTAAAAGGTATACACCTCCCCCGCTTTTAGCTAGCAATGACATTCACTGCCCTACCTCTTACTATTCTGCACCAATTTCTTTATCTCAATCTCTACTAACTCTTTAACAAGTACAGGTAGATTTTTATCAAGCCAAGCTTTAAGTTCTGGTTTTAACATCTCAATTACTAATTCTTCAAGTGCATTTTTAGATGAGATATTATTATCCAGCTTTTTATCTTTAACAGTATCGGTAAAATTTTTAAAAATATCACCTACCTCTTCAGCAGATTTAGTTGATATTAACTTTTCTTCTTCATCTTGATTTACTATTTCCGTTAGCTCTAATACATCTTCATCTTCGCTATCATTGTCATGAATAGGATTTTTACGCTCGTCTATTACTCCTTTAATCGATTTTAATATGTCTTCTATCGACATATCTTGGTTCTTTTTATTGTCCTTACTCACGTTAGAAACCTATAAACATTTTCTTTTTAATAGTCTTAAACTCTTCTTCAGGACTAAAATATTTTACTTTAAGTTTTAAACTTTGAGCCGTTAGCTCGCCGGTTAACAATTTCATTTGATATGCCGCAAGTACTGAAGATTTATACGCATCCACACGAGTTATTTTTGCTTCGTATAATTTTTCTTCGGCAGTTAAAACATCTAATATTGTTTTAGATCCGACTATTTCCTCTTGCACAGTACCTTCATATGATATTTGAGCAGCATCCACTCCTTGATTAGCGGCAACAATACGAGATTTTGCTGCTTCAAATCCCTCCCACACGCTTACAACCCCTGCTTGGGTCTGCTTTATCACATTATCAAGCTGAACTGCACTATTTCTTGTTTGATTTTTAGCCGATCTGATTCTTGAATATTGAGCTCCTCCCTCAGGATAAATAGGGATATTTACCGAAAGAGTAGTAGTATAGCTTCTATTATTTATAGCATTTATATCACCTTGTGGATTATAGTATGTTCTACCGGATTGCAGTTGCACACTTACTTGCGGTAATAATTTCCCTTTTTCTGCCATTTCTAAAGCTTTAGCCGCAGTTACATTATGCCTTGCCGAATCAATATCAGGATTGAGTTTAGCAGCTCTGCCAGTTAACTCATCTAATGAAGCAGGTAACATTTTAGGTAACTCAGGCATAGTTATATTAGTCGGCTCTATTCCAAATACTCTAATAAAATTTGCTTTTTTTCCTTGAAAATCGGCATAAGCAGCTAGTTTATTCGTTTCTGCTGCTGCAAGCCCCGCTCTTGCAGTTGCTATATCTACTTCCGTTGCTTCTCCAAGTCTTAATTTTTCCTCAACGGTGTTAACTTGTTGTATGTTAGTGCGAACTCTACTTTCGGAAATATCATATTTCTCTTTGCTCTCAAAATAATCAAGATACGCAGTTATTAAATTTAATAATATTTTTTGTTCACCGGCATAATATGCACCCCGTGCAGCTCTAAATCCTGCTTGAGCAGCTTTAAGAGCCGCAACGCTAGAACCACCATTAAATAGAGACTGTTGAATTGTTAATGCACCTTGATCACTATCTGTGTCCCTTGGAGTAAGACCAAGCCTATCAGCATATTTTTTATTATATTTAGTCTTATTATGTTGTCTATTAATCTGTAATCCGGCACTAGGCATAAACCCCGAAAAAGCTCGCGGAAACTGCTCAATCGAGTCTAAAAACTTAATTCTAGCAGCTTTCAGCTCCTCATTATTCTTATATCCTTCAGTTAAAGCTCCCTGCAAATCAACTGCTGCAACCGAACTAGTTAGTAATAATGTAACAATAAATGTAATTAATTTACGCATAAATTTCTTGAATCATTGATAATATGTTAGTTAGATTAGTTTAATCTTTCAGAATATACCTATATCCTAATAAAACAATATAAATCTATTATAGCAATGTTAGCACGTAATATAACAAAAATTAATATCAAGGGCAATGATAACTATTTTACATTTTATTTTACGGTTATAAAGCTTTAAGATTAATTAATATTTGATAACAAAATAAAATTTTATGTCTATAATTGATTTTTCTAGTTTCAGCGGATTAAATAAAGAATAACAAAGATTTTTAATAGATTTTTAATAAACTTAAAAGGTTTTACTAAATCTTTGAAAATGAATGTAAAAGATTTAGAAGATCTTATTTTATATTTTACAAAATTCTTTAATGAATTATCTCACACTGAAAATATCGATGTAGCGAAAATAGAAAAACTTTTTAATAGGACAATCCAAGAATCTATAACTACTTTATCTGAAGCACTTGAGAAAGCATATCAAGAACAGTTAAAAAACAAAAGATATCTTTTTATTTGACAGGATTATTGTAGAAAAATGTTTAAATGTTTTAGAACACATTTTATTTCAGCAAGAATGAGATAAACTCTATCCTGGAGCTTCTAAAAAATTATAGAATTATTAGACAATATATTAGTCGGGATTATATCCACTCAAATACCGATTCTTGAAATATTTATACAAACAAGAGGAATACTTGAAAAAGTAAATAATCTTATTGACTCTGAAAAAATTATTGCCAAAAATAACAAAATTGCATAATGATATAAAAGAAATAAGGGAAGAAGCTAAATCTCATGAGAAGCTTGAAAACATCTATGAAAAAGCCAAAAAAGTTGCTACAATTTCAGAAATATCAAAAGAACCGACTCGAAAAATTATTGAAATAGCAAATAAACACCCTAATAACCAAGCTTCACTAGAGAATATTGTAAAAGCTAATAAAGCTATACCAAAAAGCAAAGATGAAGTAGAAGAAAAAATAACAGAACTAAAAAGTAATATTGAAAGTGCAATTCCACAAGATACAAATATTGACAAATTAAACTCTGTAAAGAATACTATTTCTGGTAATCTAAATGAAGCTAAAACAGAATTATTAAAAGTATTACATCCGGAAGCTTCTTATAGCGAAAAGATAGAATCCTTATGTAAAGCAGCAGAAAAAGCTACGAAAATTGCAAGCAACATAAAAAAATAGTAGGAGTAATACCAGGAAGTCAAGAACTCGGAAATGTTATAAGTCTCACAATAAAAACTAACTTATTACCGCCTCCGGTCTTAGCAATTGCAAAGCTCACTCCTGATATAGCTAACTTAGTTAATATAGGTAAAGCAGTGGTTACTATACTTTCTAAAACACACAACTTAACTCAACAACAAGGAAGAGCAAAATAATGTCTAATTCTAATACTCATATTTTAATTGCCATAGGTTGCTTATTAGCATTATTATTAATATTTTTAATGTATAAGAAAATAGCAGCACGTAAAAAAAATATATTACCTGCTGAAGGAGGTAATATTGATGAGTCGCCAAATGTGGCCCTTAATAGTCAAAAACCAGAAAATAAAAAACTGACATTACAAGAAAGAATAGAACTATCTTGGAAATTCCTGTATAACATCACGGAAGTTATTTTAAATAAATTCTCTAAAGAAGATGTTATTCAAGTGAATAAATGCGGTCAAGTTTTATTTGAAAATGGCGTTAGATATGAACATGTAGTCGATCTTGCAATTCCTCAAGTTAAGTCTCATACTCAAACAGTTGAACAAGAACAATCTAAAGGAAAAAAAGCCTTAGGGGTATAACTCTTTTCTTTGAAAAGTAGTATTTTATACTTTTCTTTAAAGCATGTTTAAAAGCAATTATGTTTTTTATCCTTTACTTATATACTAATATAACTATTTAGGAGTAAACTCCAATTAAGTTAGATTATAGAAGGCAGCATTCTTAGCTAAATAGGTAAATTTTATTTAAACTATGTCTAATATATATCTGTGTTACTATATCGTTTAATAAAAGTAAGCAATTCTTATTATTGGCATTTACTTTGTAGTTTTATCGGTTCTTTATACCAAAACGGTAATATATTAAATAATGGAGAATTTTTAGTCTTACAAAAAATAAATTGGTTTTTTATGCAGTAATTTCTAATAAAGATGCTTTGCATGCTTCACATTTAAGCTATCATGCATTGAAAGATAAAGATGAATTAGAGCAATTGGGCGTAATAATTAGTTATAAAATAACAGCAGACTATGTTAGTGAAACACCTATTGATATCGAAAAAAATATTGAAAATGCAAAATTTCTCTATTTATATCTTATTTCATGGTCAAAAGCTTATGAAGAGCAACTTATATTACGTACAGATGAGGGGAGATATCTACCTTTTTATATATAATAAATGATAAAGACCGATATCTCGGAGGAACCATTACTTCTTGGCAAAATGATTATGCGGCGGCTTACAGCTTATGGCTTTCAAACTATAAACATTAGAACCTTTAATGGAAAAACAATTAGCAGAATTAGATAGTGATATTTCTATAAAAGGAAGAAAAATGAGTACGCGAATACAAAAATGTTTAAAAAAGCAAGTTTTTTATCCTATAGCAGCACCGGTATCAGGAAACTCCTATGCACGTTCTAATTATTCAAATTGTCCATCTTGTAAAAAAGATTGGCAATTCAAAACAACATTTCCTGAAATATTTGATTATAAATGTAATAAATGCCTTTTATTAGGTTATGAACTTCATAGTTAGCTTTTTGTTGCCTAGAGATACCTTACATATTCTTAATATAACGCCGGTTTAAACAAATCCGTTAACTTGATGCTCCCAGAGTTCCTTAAAAGTGCCGTCTTCTACGATCTTGCCTTTATCCATAACAATAATTCTATCCATATGCTTGATAGTAGATAATCTGTGGGCTATAGCAATTATTGTGACATTCTCAATATCAAGCATGGTATTAATAGATTTTTGTACTTCTTGCTCTGTATGGCTATCAAGGCTTGAAGTTGCTTCATCTAAAACCAAAATCGGAGCGTTTTTAAGAATAGCACGGACAATTGCTATACGTTGCCTCTGTCCACCACTTAGCTTTACTCCTCTTTCACCGACAATGGTGTTATATTTTTCCGGTAAACTTTCGATAAATTCATGGATATTTGCAGCTTTGGCGGCATTTTCTATTTCCCAAGGCAAAGCTTTTGCATATCCGATATTCTTACCTACTGAGCGAGGAAAAAGCATAATATCTTGAGGAATTAATGATATCTGCTCCCACAGGCTGTCAAAGGCAGTATCGTAAAGGCTTTGGTTATCGATTATAATATCGCAAATTCCAGCTTAAAATTTTTCAATAATACTGCAATTAAAGTGGATTTACCGCTACCTGAATTCCCGACAATACCCACTTTCTCACCGGCTTTAATATACAAATTAAGAGACTGGAATACACTACTCCCCTCTTTATAAGCAAACGATATATCCTTAAATATAATCTCCCCTTTGAAGATTTTTAATGCAGCAGCATTTTTTATCTATAGTATCTTGTGGGATTTGCATGATTGTAAAGGCGGAGCGAAACACTGCTATATCTTCTAAAAAGTCTTTAAGTTCCATAGTGGCATGCCACGAATTTTCAGTCACTCAAAAAGTAAGGGACATAATAAAAGCAATATCGCCGATACTAATTTCACCAAGATTACGTTAAATGAATTACATACACAAATACACCTATATACCCAATATACTCAACTGAGTATTATACAAATAATTAAATCATAGTAATATTTTTATTAGAGGGTTATGTACATTATGGTAATAATCATTTACTTTATTTAATTCTCGCTGCTTTGCTGCAAACGAAAAAATAGTAAATTTGATTTTCATAAGTTGAGAAATGTATGTTATTCTTAGATAAAAGCGGCCTTATTACATGGCCCATTTCATATCATACCTGCGTGCCCTTGTTGCATGACGCTTATGTCATTCCCGCAAAAGCGGGAATCCAGTACCTTCAAGCTTTATTTGAAAAGTAAAATTTATAAATCTTGGTCTAACCTTAAGTTGTCACCCATGTGCGATCAACGGAATGACATTATTGTAGATAATCTATTAATATATTAGTATCAAAGGTAGCTTTCATTCGTTCCACTCATTACATAATTTAGCCTGATATTCTACACTATCTAGATTTTTATCTTTCCAGAGTCCAAAAGCGTTTTCAAATGCCTTATTATTGTGATCATTACTAGCCATGTAACTAGTTAAAGCTTGCCCAATAATTTTATCTCTTGATATTTTTTTCTTGGATATTTTATCTAGAATTTTAATTTGCGAATCAGCTATATTAATAATAGTTCTCACATAATCTCCTTAGGATTTTTTCCTAATTAGGATATCATATCCCTATATACGTATTATTATCTTATATCATCCTTTAAATTTAAAATCTACAAATATTTCTCATTCTCTTCTTTAACCACAGCTATTAACTGCTCAACCGATAATACTTCTTGGTCAGTAGTTCCGAGCCTTCTAATCGCTACTTGTTTATTTGCTTGCTCTTGTTTACCAATTACTGCAATCATCGGTATTTTTTGATTAGAAAACTCACGAATCTTATAGTTAATTTTATCAGGTGAGATATTAAAATCCGTTCTTACCCCGTTATCAATTAAAGCTTTCTGCACTTCCAAAGCGTAATCGTTCAAATCGCTGGTAATAGTTGCAATAGCAACCTGCACTGGTGCAAGCCAAAGCGGAAACCTACCTACATATTCTTCGATCAATATACCAATAAAACGCTCAAGTGAGCCAAGGATCGCTCTATGTAGCATTACGGGTCTTTTTTTCTCTCCGCTTGCTGCAACATAGCTAGCGTCTAACCGCTCCGGCAAAACAAAATCCATCTGAAGCGTACCGCATTGCCATTGCCGCCCTATCGCATCGGTTAATACAAACTCAAGCTTCGGACCGTAAAATGCCCCCTCGCCCGGGTTTAATGTATAATTAAACCCTGCTTGTTCTACTGCTTCTTTTAAAGCATTCTCAGCCTTATCCCAAACTTCATTGCTCCCTGCTCTGATTTCAGGACGATCAGAGAATTTTACCTTTATATCAGTAAAGCCGAAATCCTTATAAACTTCAGTCAGTAATTTACAAAAACTAACCGTTTCATCGGTAATTTGTTCCGCAGCACAAAATATATGTGCATCGTCTTGCACTAAACTCCGCACTCTCATTAAACCGTGCAATGCACCGGATGCCTCATTACGATGGCACAAACCAAACTCCGACATACGAAGAGGTAAATCACGATAACTCTTGATACCTTGTTTGAAAATCTGCACGTGGCAAGGGCAGTTCATCGGCTTCAAAGCTAATGTCTTGTCGTCTGTTTCTAACGCAAACATATCATCACGAAACTTTTCCCAATGTCCTGAAGCCTCCCAAAGGCTTTTATCGACCAAAACAGGAGTCTTAACTTCGGTATAACCGTTTTTACGAATCTTTTTCCTAATATACTGCTCAATGGTATTATATATACTCCAGCCTTTATCATGCCAAAATACCATTCCTTGAGCTTCTTCTTGGAAGTGGAATAAATCAAGCTCATGCCCAAGCTTTCTATGATCACGCTTTTCGGCTTCTTCAAGCATCAAGAGGTAACTATCTAGCTGCTCCTTCGTGGCCCAAGCAGTGCCGTATATACGCTGCAACATCTCATTACGACTATCACCTCGCCAATACGCTCCTGCAACTTTCATCAACTTAAAATGCTTAACAACCCCTGTAGAAGGAGCATGCGGACCTCGACATAGATCAATAAAATTACCTTGCCTGTATAAAGTAATTGGCTCACCTGCCGGAATTGAAGCAATAATTTCGGCTTTATAATGCTCTCCTATCGATTTAAAAAACTCTACGGCTTTATCCCTATCCCATAGCTCTCTTGTTACTTGCTCGTTCTTTTGTGAAAGTTCTTGCATTTTAGCTTCTATAACGGCTAAATCATCAGTGGTAAAAGGTTTATCACGAGCAAAATCGTAATAATAACCGTTTTCAATTGCAGGACCAATCGTTACCTGAGTTTCAGGGAATAGTTCCTTTACTGCTTCTGCTGTTAAATGTGCCGTATCGTGCCTTATTATCTCAAGACATTCAGGATCTTTCGCAGTTAAAATACGAAGCTTGCAATCATTGTCAATTACGATACTTAAGTCTTGAAGCTCACCGTTTATTTCAGCAACCATTGCTGCTTTAGCAAGTGACATTGAAATTGCATTTGCTACTTCATAGGCGGTAATGTTTTTTGCAAATTGTTTTATACTCCCATCGGGAAAGGAAATATTAATCATTCTTTTATAACTTATTTTTTCTTCAAATTTTTTACTTGTAGACCTTATCTCGTAGCTCTTATGTCATTCCTGCTTTTGCAGGCATGACACTTAGACTACTTGCTTTCTTGATCTATCATAGCCATGGCATTTATAAATTCTAATACTCTTGCATCACTAAGGATCTGATCAATAGCTTTATCGTTAAAGGTTAGTCCGGCGTCTTTACTTTTTACATCCACTACTAAAGATTCACCGTCTTTTAATTCAGAATTTTTACTAAAAACTTCTATTGCCCTAAAGCCGTATTGCTTTATTACTGAAGATTGTTTTCCTAGATTTAAAGCAAATTCCTTAGACTCTTCTATTTTATTAAGCACCGGTACAATAGCATTATTAGTATAATGCACAAAATTATTTATAACCACACTCGGATCCGATAATTTTATTACGCTTTCTAGATTCAGAGGATTATCTATAGTAGGCATATCAATATCAATAGCAAAATTAAAATCATTCATTACAAGATTAATTTTACCGGATAATTTTTTTGCTTCAGGATCAAACTGACCTTTTAAATTAAATTCGGAATTATTTATTTTTGCAAAAACACCCATTACTCTTTCCCCATCTTCTTGAGTAATAGGGCTAGTTAGTTTAAAAATTTTATCTAACTCAGCTCTTTTGTTTAAACCATTACTAAAGTAGCTTCCTAAAGCTTCAGCTGCCGTTTTTTGGTATGTTTCAGAAGGTTCTATAGTAGATTTAATATTTAAAGCAAAATCAAAAATTTTATCTTTTTCTATATTTAATTTATATAAATTACTTTCTACTTTTCCTTTTCTTTCAATATCACAAGCAACTAAAAACGGCTTACCTTTTACTAATTCTCCTAACATCTGCATAAAAATAACAGCATGCATATTCTCATCTTGCCTTTGATCTAGAGAAAAATTTTGAATTAATAATTTCCCAAGAGCTACTAACTCATCACTATATTTTAGTTTTAATTTGGAATTGTAAGAAATAGGTAAATTCAATATATCTAACTTTGTCAAACCATACTCAAAGAAAGCAGTATCAGAGTCATTAGCTATTTGATCTCTCAAAAATTCAAAAATTTTATCATATAAATTTCTTCTGTAATTTTCAGAAATAAAAGAAATAGTATTTTTTCCATCCAAAATTAACAAATTAAGGTTATCCGATGTCTTAGTATTAGTAATTACAGAATTACTAATATCACTCTCTGCTAATTTTTCTGCATCTAGAGAACTATAAAGAGTTGATTTATTGTCACTCAAGCTTAATTTCCAATAATCAGGCTCTCTATTAAACAAAGATTTTCTAAACCAAATTGTTGTATGATGATCAGGTGAGTAAAAAATATTTTTTTCATCTTGAGCGGTAGTAATTTTTACATTATTTCCGTAAGAATCAATTTTTGTAATATTCAAAAACGGTATATGTCTAATAACTATTTCATCAAAATAAAAATCTATAGGTTTTAACATTACTTTATTTAAAGTAACACTAAATCCATATTTATTAACTTTTATTGCATCATAAGTTATATATTCTTCATATTTATCAAGAATAGAGATAATATTTTCTTTACTTTGATGTTCAAATTTATAGGCAGCATATCCCCACCCTACTAGGATTAGCGCTATAAAGCTTATTATAATAAATCGTATTTTCATCTTTTTTACTGTAAAAAATTATTAAAAATCAGAAATGTTGTTCCTGCGTAGACACCTAATCGTCATTGCGAGCAGCAGTAGGCTACGTGGCAATCTCATCAAATATCCTAAGATTGCTTCGTTCATTACTTCGTAATTTTCCTCGCAATGACAAAAAACTGAACTTTGTAATAAAACCTTAAACAGTCCAAAATAGTATATATCGCTTAAAAAATATATTTATTTTTCTTTTAAACGATCAGCTATTAGCTGATATGATTCAAAAACCTTATTTGGTTCTTTTTCAAGCAATTCAAATCCCAATTTTTCATTACTGTTAATATGCCATAATCTACAATTATCCGGACTAATTTCATCAGTTAACATAATGATAGATTCTTCACCGTTAAACACACGCCCAAATTCTAATTTACACTCAACAAGCCGAATCCCAACACCGATAAATAAGCCGCTTAGAAAATCATATATACGCAAAGCCTGCTCTTTTACCGCTTTAATTTCATCCCTAGTTAACCAACCGAAATTTAATATTTGATACTCATTAACTATCGGATATTTAAATTCACGACTTCGGACCTTAAAATCAATAATAGGTTTATCAAATACATACCCTTCATCAATTCCGAATTCTTTTACAAATCTACTGCACGCTACTGATGATATTATTACTTGTATCGGGAAAACCTCAACATATTGAATTAATTGCTCCCTCATATTTATTTTTTCGATAAAATGATTTTCAATGCCGATCATTTCCAGTTTATCCATTAGAAAGGAAGAAATATTATTATTAAGTACTCCTTTACCTGATACATCAACAATCTCACCTGTTTCTAAAATAGCCTTATCGGAAAAAGCCATTATAAGTAAAAAATCTTCTTCGGCAGAATATAAAATTTTACTTGAACCTTCATATAATTTTTTTTTCATTTATTGGTCTCAAAATTCATTTTCTTCATCATTGCGAGAAAATTACGAAGTAATTGACGAAGCAATCTCAGGAGCTTGTTATTATTTCATGAGATTGCTACGCAGCCTACGGCCGCTTGCAATGACGACTCTGGTATCCACACAAGCATATCATTAAAATCCCTGAAGATCATTCGGACCGATAATTGCCGACGTAGTAGTACCACTAAATATTTTATTTGCCATATTAATAATATCATCAGCTTTTATGCTCATGATAATTTCCATAATCTCTTCAGGAGAAATATATTGACCGAAAACAGAATAATTTTTACCTATTTCTTCTGACTTATAGGTATTTTTCTCTTGAGCCATTTGTACATTACTACGTAGTTGTGTTTTAGCTCTAAGAATCTCTTCTGTGCTTACTTGTTCAGTCATTTTTATTATTTCGTTTTTAATCTCTCTATATAATAATTCTAATTTATCATGTGCAGTGGATGCATAAATTGTAAACACTCCACTATCAAAATAAGCACTATTATAACTACCTACTGCATATGCTAAACCTAATTTCTCACGAATACTTTGAAATAAACGCGATGACATACCGCCACCGAATATTATAGAAAGTAGATGGGTTTGGTAAAACTTTTCTAAATTAATATATGATGTACCTTCAAACCCTAGCACTAAACTAGTTTGCTCTAACTCCTTATTAATAAAGCCATTTCCGCCTATATATTTTGCCGGAATAAAGCTACTTTTTACTCCTTGCTTCAAAGAAGAAAATAACTGTTCCGCTATAATTACTATTTTATCATGATCAATATTACCGGCAATTGATAAATAGAGATTTTCAGCATTATAATGTTTATCTATAAAATTAAAAAAATGTTCTTTCGTAAAAGTTGCAAGGGTTTTAGCAGTACCTAAGATTGACTTACCCAACGGTTGTTCTCTATAAACTTTATTATAAAATTTCTCATATACTAGGTCATCTGGATTATCCTGATGATGAGCAATTTCCTGCATGATCACCTGATATTCCTTAGCTATTTCCTCATCAGAAAAAATAGAATTTTGAATTATATCGGCAAGTATATTAAGTGCTTTATCACAATTTTCAGACAAAACTCGTGCATAATATACCGTATTCTCATGACCGGTATAGGCATTAAAATGTCCGCCTATAGAGTCAAACGCTTCCGCTATCTGTTTTGCCGTTCTAGTTTTTGTACCTTTAAAAGCCATATGCTCAAGAAAGTGAGATATGCCATCCTCTTCTGCATTCTCATAACGTGCTCCAACTTTAGCAATTAAATTTATTGCTACCGAATTAACATAAGGCATATTATATGTTAAAATTGTCAAACCGTTTTTTAATTTACTAACATTAAAATTTTCCATAATTTATCTTTTATTTTCTAAATCGTCATTGCGCGGAGATGCATAGCATCGACGTGGCAATCTCAGGAATTTTATATTACTTCATGAAATTACCACGCTCCTTATAGTCGTTCGCAATGACGTTTTTTAATTTAAGCGATGACTCTCTTAACTTCGTAAGCCTTAGAAATCTTGCAAAAGCAAAAATTATTGAATCTACAAAACCGTCAAAACCAAATACAAAATAGCGTCTGATAAAAAACGCTTTAAAAAACCACCATATCATTTCTGTTGTTAAACGAAAATTTGAAAGCTTTTTTCCTTGCTTAACTAAATCTTTTGCTTGCTCGTTAGAATAAAAATTTGCTTTAGTGACCAACTGCTCAATTGAAGTACCAGAATAATGATAAGCAGCTTCATTTAATAGATAAATTTTACCTGCAAAATCAACATCTTTATTAAATATTACCGAATCATGAGTAGTACTATTTACGGTATTTGCAAAGCTTGCAAATTTTTTATTATACAACCGAGTACATTTATTAAATGGAGCAAACATTCGTGGCTTTTGATCATTACGATGCATTATTAACAGCTTTATTTGATAAGCTAAATAACGATCTTGATTATGAGAGGCAAAAATATACTCTATTTCGTCTTGTAACTCTTTAGACAACTCCTCATCGGCATCAATATTAAGAACCCAATCATTTACGCAAAGGCTTTCGGCAAAAGATTTCTGTCCTACATAACCAAGCCACGGTTTTATTACTACCTTTGCTCCTAATTTTTCAGCTATTGCTACCGTATCATCAGTACTTTCACTATCGACTACTATCACCTCATCAGTAATATTTTTTACGCTATTTATAGCTCGTGCTACCCTTGTGGATTCATTTTTGGTAATAATAAATGCTGAGATTTTTTCAGTTAATGACTTATTCATAATACGTATACATTCTAAGAATTTTTACAACTTTTTCTTGTTTATAAACTTCATAAACCAACCTATGTTGAATATTAATTCTTCTTGAATAGCAACCGCTAAAGTCACCAACAAGCTTTTCATATGGAGGGTAAATTTTCCAAGGATCAGTACTAACTATGTTTAATAAAACTTCTACTTTATTCTTTAAACCGGCTTGCACTATTTTCTTAGCATCTTTTTGTGCGTGTATAGTATAACGAATTATATACATTTATAAAAAATTACCAATTTAATTTATCGCTACACTTTGCTATAGGCTCTGCTCGTCCTTCAATTATAGACTTATGCATATTTGGAATAGATAATAAATATAAAGTTTCTTCCATATGACGATAATCTTCTTCTGAAATTATAACTACATTATTTCTTTTACCTTTAATATAAACAGGTTTGTGTACATCAGAAACATAATCTATAAGTTTATAAAGTTTACTTCTTGCTTCACTTGTATTATATATTTCCATTATTTTTTCCTTATAGTTAGTGAGACTTAATATTAATAACGTACCATAAACAGTACGTTTTGTCACGGTTATATTCCTACTATCACCCTAAACACCAGCTTAACTACATAAGTTAAAAGTAATGTGGATAATAATCCGCTAAGCCATAGGATAATAAACCATTGCCACCCTTTGAGACAAGAGGTTATTTTTTTAAATTTTTTAATATATCGGATGATGAGATGATTTGCCACGAAATATATAATAACAATAGAATGTGTAGCCAAGTATGACAGGTAGGAATATCCCAGCCCCTATCAACAGTAAAGACTGTGACTCCGGTGCTGCTGCAGCAATTTCAAGCGTAACTTTATACGGAACGATATATGGCCATATGCTTATCGCGAGCCCTAAATATCCTAATAAAAATAACAAGATCGTATAAATAAACGGCTTTACTTCTTTTTTCTGCTTAACGGCTTTAATTAACTTGATAAATATTAAAGCAGTTACAATAGGCACAATAGATAAATAGTAAATATTAGGTACACTAAACCAACGATGATTTATGTGGTTATTTAAGAAAGGAACCCATAAGCTTACAAGCCCCATAAAAAGTGCAACGTAAAATAAAATATATAAAGCAGATTTATAAGCCCAATCTTGTGTTGTCTTTTCTGTTTTCAGAATAAGCCAAGTAGCACCCAAGAGTGCATAACCGAATATTAATGCTATCCCCGTCATAACGGAAAAGGGAGTAAGAAAATCAAAGCTCCCTCCTGCAAATTCTCGTCCTTCTATCTCTATTCCTTGGACAAACGTACCAAGCATTAAACCTTGACAAAAAACAGTAATCATAGAACCGAAATGAAAAGCGTAGTCCCAAATATAACGATGACCTATATGAGCCTTAAAACGGAATTCAAAAGCTACACCACGAAATATTAGCCCGAGTAACATCAATATAATAGGAATATATAAAGCCGGCATTAATAGCGAATACGCCAACGGGAAAGCCGCAAATAAACCACCGCCGCCAAGTACTAACCAAGTTTCGTTACCGTCCCAAACAGGAGCAATAGAATTGATCATTTTATGACGGCAATCATCGGTAGGTGCAAACGGAAATAAGACTCCTACTCCTAAATCAAAACCGTCTAATAAAACATATAAACAAATAGCGGTAGCTATAAGCCCACCCCAAACAAGCGGTAAATCTATATAAGGTGCAAAATTTAACATAAGCTTATTACTTTTCTACTAATGGGTTATTCAAACCACTCTCTCCGTACATTTCTTTATTATCTATCACTTCTATACCTTTCTTTATCAAATGCATTATATAATATATACCCGCTCCGAAAATGATCACATACACTACTATAAAAGCAATTAGAGAAATAAATACATATTTGCCGAGTACCGGTGATACCGTATCCACGGTTTTTAAAATATTATATACTATATAAGGTTGTCTACCTACCTCGGTTACGAACCAACCGGCAAGTACTGCAATAAAACCTGAAGGTGACATTAATATATACCAATATTGAAACCAATGCGTAGTATATAATCTTTTCTTCAAGTAAAGATATAACCCCACAATACCTATAAATACCATTAAGCAACCGATTCCTACCATAATACGAAAACTAAAAAATACTACTGCAACCGGCGGACGCTCTTCTTTTGTCCATTCTTTTAATCCTTTCACTTCACCATCTAAACTATGCGTTAAGATTAAACTACTAGCATAAGGTATTTCTACAGCATATTTTGTTTTTTCTTCTTCCCCATCAGGAAAGCCGATAAGATTAAAAGCTGCTCCTTTGTCTGTATTCCAAATACCTTCCATAGCCGAGACCTTGACTGGCTGATATTTAAGAGTATTTAAACCATGCAGATCACCAATAACTATTTGAATAGGTGCAACGATTAACGCCATTAACACCGCCATAAAAAGCATAATTTTAGCATGCTCTTTATAACGATTATTTAGTAAATAAAAGCTAGCTACACCACCGATAACAAAAGAAGTAGTTAAATAAGCCGCCGTAATCATATGGAAAAAGCGATATGGGAAAGAAGGGTTAAAGATAATTTCTAGCCAATTTAAAGGATAAAAGAATCCTTCACCTCGCAGTTCAAAACCAGCAGGCGTATGCATCCAGCTACTAGCTGCAAGTATCCAAAAAGCTGAGATTACAGTACCAACGGCAACTATTAACGTAGAAATAAAATGTACTTTTTTACTGACTTTATTAAAGCCGAATAACATTATACCTAAAAAAGAAGCTTCGAGGAAAAAGGCAGTAAATACTTCAAAACCGAGAAGCGGACCAAGGACATTTCCAACCTTATCTGAAAAATTCGACCAGTTAGTACCGAATTGATAAGACATTACAACACCCGAAACTACTCCCATACCGAAAGTAACGGCAAAAACCTTCACCCAAAATTTGTATATTTCTTGATAAACCGGCTTTTTTGTTTTCAACCATAACCCTTCAATTACCACTAAAAAGCTTGCAAGCCCTATAGTAAAAGCAGGGAATATTATATGAAAACTTATGGTAAAAGCAAATTGAATCCTTGATAATAATCCTTGATCAAATTCCATATTTAAGCTGCTGTTTTAAGATAATAAGCTTTGTGACAATAACAATATACTCCCAGTGTAATAACGTATACTTAATACGTGAGTACCACACAGTACTTATAGGACGACGACGTAGCCAATTTTTCAAATTAAGCGAGTATACAGTATTTGATTTAATCATCCACCTTTGCTATTATTAAATTCTATCTGATTAGTTTTAACAAATTTTCCTTTTTTGGAGTTCCAATTATAATGAACATTTACTATTCTTACTTCTGTAACATTAATATCACCATTGGGCAATTGCGTTACATCATACCCTTTTCGGATAGAATCCGTAATTAATAAACTTGCTTGACAAATATATTTTACATCAAAGAATGGAGAATCGTCTTCCTTAGACTTTTCTTGTTCTTCTAAAAAATTATTAGATAATTCTTTTTCTTGCATTTCTAATGATGTTGAAGTTATTTTCTGAATTTTGTAGCATTATTTAAGGTAAGAAGCAAGGCTTGTTTATTATTTTTCCACAGATTTAATATTTTTAGGTATATTTTAAAATAATTAAATTCATGCTCCAAAATAACACGAATTAATATATTATTTTAAAATCGAGGTACATTATCGTGATAAAATACCCTACTTTATCTAAATCAACATTTAGCTTAAGTATTTATTTTTTAAAATTCGATAAAGTTAAAATGACTTTATTGACTGTAATTTGTATTTTACTCGGTATGATTCCGGCGATTGATAGTATATTACTTCAGAAAATCATTGATTTAATAGAATCTTTCAGCGATAAGAACGCTAATAATCTTTTATCTTCCATGATTTACTGGGCAGTATTTTATGCTCTTTGGTGGGAGAGTATTAATATAGCATATCGTTCATATGATTATTTGTATCTCAAGACTATGCCCATAATAAAAGGGAAAATACTAAATGAACTTTATAATTATACCCAATATCATAGCCATAAATTCTTTCAGGATAATCTAGCAGGACATATTAGCAATCGTATTACCGAAACTGCAAGATCGTTTGAGATGATTATTTCAATATTCGGTGAAAAAATTCTTCGTAAACTTGCTATTATTCTATTTGCATTAATTGCTTTACATTCGGTACATTACGTTTTTGCTACGATATTTATTTTATGGATTACGGTTTTTTTAGGACTTAGTGTTCTTTTCTCCAATAAAATCAATAAATACTCATTAAATTATGCTAGAAGCCAATCTTTTGTTGCCGGTAGTATCGTAGATGCAATTAGCAACATTAATGCGGTTAGAATGTTTACAGCCCATAAATTTGAACGTCAACATCTCGAAACAAGAGTAGAAAATGCCGTAGCCGATGAGCAGACTATGCAATTCTTTATGTTCAAATTGCGTTATTCTCTTGGGACTTCTTGTTCAATAATGATTTTTATAATGATTTATTATTTATCTAAACTTCGTAGCGAATTATCTATAAGCATAGGTGATTGCGTATTAGTACTAACATTATGTATAAATGTAGCAGACGATATTTGGGATTTAACTCAAGAAATCGGTGATATGTTCGAGCAGGTCGGGGCATTTAATCAAGGCTTATCTTTAATGGCACCGCATATTATAACTGATATTGCAAACGCTACTCCATTAGATATCAAAGAAGGGGTTATTGAATTTAGAAATGTTACATTTAATTATCATCATAATAACAAGCTATTTTATAATAAATCGGTATTAATACCGAGTAAACAAAAAGTAGGACTAGTTGGATTTTCAGGTTCAGGGAAAACCACTTTTATTAGTTTACTCACGAGGTTACATGATATAGAAGAAGGAATGATTTTAATAGATAATCAAAATATTAAAAACGTAACTCAAGATTCTTTAAGAAAAGCCATTAGCCTTATACCTCAAGAACCGGTGCTTTTTCATCGTACCATTTTGGACAATATCAGATACGGGAAAAAAGAAGCTACTCTTGAGGAGGTTATAGAAGCAGCAAAAGCTGCACATATTCATGATGTTATCGATAATCTACCGGACGGTTACGATACTATGTGCGGTGAACGGGGGAATAACTTATCAGGCGGTCAGCGTCAAAGAATTATCATAGCAAGAGCCATCTTAAAAAATGCTCCTATTTTAATTCTCGATGAAGCAACAAGTAGCTTAGATAGCGAGACGGAAAGCCTGATTCAAGAGTCAATGGATTATTTAATGCAAAATAAAACCGTGATAGTCATTGCCCACAGATTATCTACTTTACTCAATATGGATAGAATTTTAGTTTTTGAAAAGGGAAGTATAATCGATGACGGTAACCATGCAGAATTACTAAAAAATAGTAAGCTATATCAAAAATTATGGCACTCTCAAGTTAAAGGGTTAATAGTGTGAGGAGGTATTACCCATGTTTTATGTCATTCCTGCTTTCGCAGGAATGACATAAAACCAGCCTCAACCTTTAAACTAAATCATTATGAGTCACTATTTCTCCTGTTGCTTCAACTTGAAGTAGTCTGCACTCTGTCATCGCTTTTATTGCACTCTTAGGTAATTCTATCTTATCTGTAGCTTTACTATCAATAATATCTTCAATTTTTAAAATGCATAAAAACTCTAAAGACGGTATCAATTTAGCTATCTTTCCTACTAATTCTATTAATGGTTGTTTTATAGAATCATCCTTAGAAACATCTTTTACAACCGCTAATATTGCTGTTTTCCATTGAACAAACGCAGCTAAATCTTTCTTGTCAATAGACTTAATTTTCTTGTAATCATTCTTACGCAATGTGGATTCAAGCGTTAAAAGAGCTTTCAGAGGTTCATAAATTGCTTCCTTGTCACGGACCATTTGACCGTCAGGATCGAGTATATCCGATTAGCACCATATTGTAACAATACTTTTACCATATCTGTACTCTGCTTACTATCATTAAGCTCTCTAGTTAGGTCTACTAAACTTTTAAATGCGGTTTTTCATATTAGCACCATAAGCGAACAATTTAGTTACCATGGCTATATTTAGGTATAGGACGTACATATTTCTAAATAAGTCATATTGTCACCTATTACGTAATTAGGATCCGCACCATTTTCAATTAGAAATGTTGCCATATCAAAATGTTGAGCTGTTAGGGCAGTGTGAAAAACGGTACCGCTGTTGTGGTCAAGGATTATATTTGCACCTTTTGAAAGTAGAAGCCTTACTATCCCTTTCTGATTATTATGACACGCAAAATATCAAAAAGATTTAGCCTCACCTTCCAATGTATATACTTCTGTATTTGGATCAATATTTAAAGCGGTTAACATACTATAAACTAAATCATAATCACCTTGACAAATTGCTTTAACTATAGCAGTGTCAGGAGATCTTGCTATTTTATCTACAGTGCAGTATGCCCATATTGTACACACTAGAAATATTTGTATTTGGATCTTCAATCAAAGCTTTGAATTCTTTGACAAAACTTTCTCTAAAAAATTCATATCTTTTTATTTTATATATATTATTAAATCCCATATTTTCTTCTATATCTTTACTGCTTAATATCTCATGAAATTTATTTCTAACTATATCATCGATTATCAAGTATTTCCCTTAATGATTCAATTGATAGTATTTTGTATCGTACAGAAAAAAATCATTTTATCAACAAATAGTTTATTTATTAGTAAGCAATCAATAAACTAAAATATTATATTAAATATTGTCATATGCTGTTATAATCACTTTTTTAGCCACTAATATTTAAACAATGAAACTATCTGATTTTGACTTTGATTTACCAAACGAACTGATCGCACAATATCCATCTCGTGAACGTGATAACTCAGATTTACTAATTGCTGTTACGCCGCCTATTAAAACCAAATTCTATAACATAATAGATTACTTAAAAGAAGGGGACTTATTAGTCTTTAATAATAGTAAGGTAATAAAAGCAAAGTTAAATTTGGGGAAAAATATTACAATAAATTTGAATCAAAAATTATCAGATGATAGTTGGTCGGCTTTTGCTAAACCAGCTCGAAAGCTTCATGTAAATGATGAATTTTATTTTGATAATCATAAGGTAATTATTACCGAAAAACTTGCAATGGGTGAGATTAAAGTAAAATTTGAGCTTAATGATATTTCTGTATTCGAGTTCTTAAATAAATACGGTGAGATGCCGCTACCGGTTTATATTAGGCGTTCACACTCATTATGTCATCCCGTGGCTACGACCACGGGATCCAAAACATATTTAAATAATGACTGGATACCGTGGTCAAACCACGGGATGACAAACACTCAAAACGACAACGACCGCTATCAAACTGTCTATAGCCAAATAGAAGGTTCAGTTGCAGCACCGACAGCAGGCTTGCATTTTACAAAGGATATACTTGATAAGCTTAAGGCAGAGGGCATACAAGCCACATTTTTAACATTACATGTGGGAGCTGGAACTTTTTTACCTGTAAAAACCGAAAATATTCATGAACATAAAATGCATACCGAATATTGCTCTATTACTCCTGACACTGCTGAAATTATCAATAAAGCAAAGCAAGAAGGGAAACGTATTATCGCAGTCGGCACTACAACACTTAGAACACTTGAGAGTTCTTGCAATAACGGCATTGTAAAAGCAGGTAGCTTTAAAACCGATATTTTCATAACCCCAGGTTTTGAATTTCAAACAGCCGATATGCTACTTACTAATTTCCATTTTCCTAAATCTACTTTATTTATGCTTATATGTGCTTTTGCCGGATTTAAAGAGATGCATGAATTATATAAATATGCTATAAAAGAAGCAATGCGTTTTTTTAGCTACGGCGATGCAACGCTTTTATGTAGGAAATGATAATCACAACCGTCATTGCGAGCAACTAAAAGGAGCGTGGCAATCTAGCAAAAATAACAAAAAATGCTAAAGGTTAGCATTTTTCACTGGATCCCGTGGTCAAACCACGGGATGACGGAGGTGAAATTGATCCACGCAACAAAGCCTTCCTGCTTTTAGCTAGGAACGACATTTTAGAAAAAACCTATAACAAACTAGATAAAAAATATTTTGGATGATTAAATCCTCTACTTCATTAATACGAGATTCAAAACAAACTGCTTTACGAGAAGAATTAAAACAGCTGGCAGCAGCACTTAATAAACCTAAAAGTTTATTCAAATTCTTTAATCAAAACAACTTAGAAAGCGGAATTTATTTATACGGTCCGGTGGGCAGCGGTAAAACTATGCTCATGAATTCTTTTTGTGAAGAATTAACCACACCTAAAATAATAATACATTATCAGAACTTTATGCAGGAAATTCATAAATCTATGCATAAATTACAAACAGCAAATCAGAAAGATATCATCCCTAACATTGCTAAAAACTATACTAAACAAACTAAAGTGTTATGTATAGATGAGTTTGAAATTAAAGATATTACTGATGCAATGATAATCGGTAGATTATTTAATGAATTAATAAAGCAAAATATTTTTATTTTTATAACTTCTAACACGAGTCCCAATAATCTGTACAAAGACGGATTACAACGAGAATCTTTCTTACCTTTTATAAAGATAATCAATAATACATTTGATGTTAAATATCTAGATAATCAACATGATTATCGATTTGATAAAGCGTTAAGGGTTAAAGAGGCAAGGATAATTTATCCTTTAACTTTAGAAAACCAAAACAAACTTGAAAAAATTATCACGGATATTAGTGATAATAATCTTGCTCCTCAAAATATACAGGTTCTAGGTAGAGAAATATCCTTTCAAAAAGTGCATAAAAGAATATTAGTAACAGATTATAATGAATTATTTACAAGAGGCTTAAGCTATATCGATTATGTTAATATTTGCCAAAATTTTAACGTTATTACAGTGGGGAACGTTCATACTATCGATTCTAACGATACAAATACAGCCGTTAGATTTATCAACTTTATCGATAATGCCTATTTCTATAAAATACTCTTATTTATGAACCTAGAAGATAACCCAAATAAAATATATCAAGGTTCAGCACGAGCCGCAGAATTTAAACGCACTATTTCAAGACTAAATGAAATGAATAGCGAAGCTTATTTATTAAATAATGATTTTAAGAATTAACTTCAATTTTCGCTAAAAAAGCTCTTTAATTACTAATTAAAATTTATTTACAGATGACCTCTAAGAAACTTAATAAATTCATCAATATTGATCTTTATATCGTCTTCTAAATGCTCTTCTGTTGTCTGATGATCTATATAAAAAGGATAATAATCGCATGACATATAATTTGCCATTCTTTTATAAAAACTTCTAGAGGGAGTTGTACCGTGATCAATCTCTACTACTTTGCATTTTGGAGCCGCAAAAATAAAGTTAGCAAATCCTGATCCGTGCGATCCAACTATTATTTTTGCTTTATTAAAAAGCCGAGCCTGTTCATACGGGAAGGATAGCTCTAGATATATTACTTTCAAACCGGATCTCTCAATTTTTTCTATTAATTCCTCTTCATTAACTATTTTTCGGGTAGGAGCGTATTTACGAGAAATATATATTTTATCGTATACTTTACTATTATCTTTAATAAAAATATTTCTTAAATCTTTTTTTAACCATAAAGGCAAAGGTGTACCTTTTACCGGAATAAACGGTACAGATGGAACAATTAGTCTAGTAGCTTGAATTATACAGTCACTATTTACTACAAAAAGCTTATCTTCCGGTATATTTAAATAATTTAATACTATTTCTAATGACTTAATTTGCCATGAATATTTTAAATTATTAATATAGATACGATCATATTCAAGAGCTGATTCTTTTAATATAATTAATCTAGGCAAAATTTGTAGCAGCCAATGATACCAATTTTCAGAACCAAAAGATAAAATTACTGCTAATTTTCCATTAAAATATAAAGGGTTTTCAGTATTAACATCTCGTTTTTTTAATAAACGATGTTGATCACCTAAGCTTGTTTGAGTATCTTGTAGAATATAACCTTCTTGAGTTAAAATTCCACCTTCATTAATTACTGTGACGTTTGGTAACTCTAAAATAAATTGACCAGTATTTTTTTTCTTTAAATAGCTTTTTAATTTCTATGTTAGATTTTAGCGATTCTATAGAAATAAATTGATGTTTATTCTTTAATGCGTAAGCATTACTAATATAGAGAAAGAAAGGTAATTAACAATTTGCATTGCAAGCTTGGCAGCGACTTACTCTCCCATGCCTTATGACATAGTACCATTAGCGCTATAAGGTTTCACATTCGAGTTCGGGATGGGATCGTGTGTTGCACTCATGCTATAACCACCAAGCTAGCAATACAAACTTTTAAAAAGATAGCTGTGTATTATAGTTTGCTGTTAATGTTGTTGCACGACTCAAAAAAATTCTCAACATCATATCTTAACTTTTACTACGATACTCAGCAAAATAATTTTCGCTGGATATCGTGGCAGGGCTACAGTATAACATTAGTTATGCAATAACATTTTTATTAGTTGATAAAACTATTTAACCTGATAACTTTGTGAGTAGATACTACACTCTTATAGCATTAACACTATATGCATATGTAATCTCACAGCAAAGTAAATCAATCGAGCTATTAGTATCGGTTAGCTACACACATTACTGTGCTTCCACACCCGACCTATCAACGTGGTGGTCTTCCACGGCTCTAATGGGGAAGTCTAGTTTTGAGGTGGGTTTCCTGCTTAGATGCATTCAGCAGTTATCCCTTCCGTACTTAGCTACCCAGCTGTGCCGTTGGCACGACAACTGGTCCACCAGGGGTACGTCCACCTCGGTCCTCTCGTACTAAAGGCAGATCCTCTCAAACTTCCTACACCCACGGCAGATAGGGACCGAACTGTCTCACGACGTTCTAAACCCAGCTCACGTA